>JAZSDF010000070.1:0-64315 GCA_045531035.1 Acutalibacteraceae bacterium
GTGCGAAAGCATCCCTCAAAACTTTTAAGGAGGAATTTTAATGAATAAAATTTATATGGAAAAAGGCAGCTTCTGTGCCCGTCTTTATATAGGCACAGATGCTAACGGGAAACCGAAATATAAAAAGTTAAAGGCTCAGACGGAAAAAGAGCTTGAAAAGAGAATCAGAGAATTTAAGAACGCTATGGACAGCGGTCTGAACGTTCTCAAAAGCAACGATACGCTTCTAAAATGGATTAATCATTATCTTGAATCCATTGAAAATGAGGTTATGTGCGATAATATCAAAGAGTCCGAGTACAAGACCCTGAAATCAAGGCTGCAATACTTTGTTGATTATAACGGCGGACTTCTTGCAAAAACTAAGCTTAACGATATTCTGCCCTCGCACATTCAGCCTGTCGTTAATGCTTTGTATAAGGAAAACCCGTCAACGGGAAAAAACACAGCAAAGAAAACTCTGCAAAGATATATAAGGGCACTTGCCAATGTGTTTGAGTTCGCAAGAAAGGAACGAGCTTATAATTTTTGCAACCCCTGCGATGATGTTAAGATACCAAAAAACGCAGGAGAAAACAGCCGTACCGCCATTAACAAGTACACAATTCAGTTAATTCTTACAACTGAGCACAGAGCAAAGGTTGCCGCCTGTATAATGCTTCTTGCAGGGCTCAGGCGTGGTGAAGTAACGGCACTGACTTGGTTTGATATTGACTTCAAAAACAGAATCATAAATGTAAACAAATCTTATGATTTCAAGCAGTTTGAACTAAAGGAAACCAAAACAAAAGCAGGTATGAGAAAAATACCGATGAATGAGTTTCTTTACAACTTACTTCTTGAAGCAAAGCAGCATTCCAAGGATCCCTATATCGTTCAGAAGGCATACGGCGGAAGAATGACAGAAACAGCTTGGAAACGTCTGTTTGAAAGCTATATGGAGGCGTTAAGGGCTGCTGACGGCAGGGACGAAGATTCGCTTTGCTTTGCAGATGAGCGTTTTGAAGAATTTACCGCACATCAGCTCCGACATACCTATTGCTCAATGCTTCAATGGTCGGGTGTTGATATTAAAACGGCACAGGAGCTTATGGGACACAGTGAGTACGGTGTAACAGCTAACATTTATACTCATGTTGACGAGCAATCCAAGGCTAATGCCGCTATGCTGCAGGATAAATTCATCAAAGAGACATTGGTCTCATAAAAGATTAAGAGCAGAAAGAATTAACCGTCTTTCTGCTCTGTTTTTTATTTATTCAATATATTTCAATTTATAAATTATACTTTCTTGTGCGAAGCGATAAGA
Source organism: Acutalibacteraceae bacterium (assembly GCA_045531035.1). Classification (GTDB taxonomy): domain Bacteria; phylum Bacillota; class Clostridia; order Oscillospirales; family Acutalibacteraceae; genus CAG-177. Next base: position 1,310 of record JAZSDF010000070.1, read on the forward strand.
GCTTCTTTCATCTGCTGACCTGTAATTTCACCCTTAGCCCATTTTTCGGACAGTTGACGAGCATAGTCCGATACAGGTGCACCTTCGATTTTATTAAGGGTATCTGCGAGCTTAATAGCCGAGAGTCTTTTAGCATAAACTTGCGGTGACATCTCTATCGCTCCTTTCTGCAGATGCAATCATATCATATCTGTCAATTACAAAGGCGATTATCTCTTGCCTTTTTACTTTCATATTCAATTTATCAAGAATGTTCTTGACTGTTATTTCATCAAGCTCGGGAAGATAAGCCTTAAACGCTGGATGATTTTCAAGAAGCTCATTGAAAAGCCGAATAAGCAAATCCTTTGAGGTTGATTTCTTCGGATAACCTCTGGCGATAAGAGCCATATTGTTATCAAAATTAGGGGCAAAGCCGATAATCTTACCCGTATGAATATCACGGAGCAAGCCGAAATTGTTCGTATGCCTGTCGGGATTTGCAACTATCGTGTCAAGAAAAATCATTCTGACATAATCTGCAATTGCTTCGGGACAAATCTTCTGAAGCTTGGAAACAACATCCTCATAATCTTCATTATCGCCCATAAATGTTGAAGCAGGCTCAAAATTAACGCTTGATGATGCTGTAAAATCAAGAGATTTAATAATGCCCTGACCACGTTCATAATGAGCCATATTCATTCCGAGAGTTTTACCGAGTTCAAAAACAAACAGTTCGGAAAACAGCTCGTTATGATTAGCTTTTTTATACATCCACCATTTACCGTCACGGAGCTTCCAGCATTTTTCAAAGCTACCTACATTGGTAAGCTCAGGTGTTCTGCTGTGCTTGCTGTTAGCAGCTCGGTTAAAACTGTCGTAAGTACCCTTAAGAGCAAGGTTAGAGAAATAGTCGTTATCAAATTTAACATCAGCATAGGCAAGCTCCGAATTGACGGGACGCACCCAATAATTATCGGTAATTGTTGCACCGTTTACATGAACAACTGTTGAAACATCGTCTTTTTCAGCAAGCCTAAGTGCTTTTTTGAGAAGACGGGAGTTTGCTCTGTGGCTATCAATTGCACGGCTTTCAAGCCACTTTTCAGCATCGGATATGCGTTTTAAATATAAAGGAAGTAAAGCGTCGTTAACAACTGTAAGCTGACCGTCATTCCACACAGCCACAACTGTATCGGCACTTAAGATTTCAAATGATTTCTTGTTCATTTCATCACTTCCTCTCTTTCGATTATTTTATCATACTAAATAAAAAATATCAACAGCCAAAAAAATTTGAAAGAACACCTTATATATTATATTAAAATCAACAATCACTTCACAACTCATTTGTCAATAAGCAACAAGCGATGAATGAGCGATAAAAAGGGTAAAAAATACGGCACGCGGTAAAAATTGTCCCCCGAAATAATGGGTTTTTATACACTGCAATGTATAAAATCCGTTGACACATAAGGGATAGCGGTTTTCTATGGGGGACATATTGGGGGACATATAGTGGTCGAAAATGTACGATATTTTACGGTAAAGTGCGAATTTGGAAAAATGATTTTTGACAAAGAAAAAGCCCGCAAACCCTTATATATCAAGGATTTCCGGACTTTTTTATGGCAGGGGCAGAAGGACTTGAACCCTCGGCACGCGGTTTTGGAGACCGCTGCTCTACCAACTGAGCTATACCCCTATATTAAATATGGTGGGCCATCAGGGACTCGAACCCCGGACCAACCGGTTATGAGCCGGTTGCTCTAACCAACTGAGCTAATGGCCCAAGCGTTGCTCATTTGCAACGATAAATATAATAACAAATAGATTATGGTTTGTCAATCACTTTTTCAAATTTTTTTCTATTTCTTTGTTTGTTTAATCTATATGTTGCGATATTATCCTCTAAAGAATATATTTTATCACTTTTCCGATTATAACAGATTTTGATATAACATAAAAAGAAGGAAGTCCTTGCGAGTCCTTGCGACTTCCTTCTTTCTTTATTTATTTCTTTTCCTGAACGAAATCTGCGTTAATCTGTGCTCTGGCAATATTTGCTGCTTCTTCAACGGTCTTTGCGCTGTTGATTGCATTTCTGGTTGCCTCACGTCTGGCAAAAAGTTCGCGGTACATTCTGTCACGCTTTTCGCCATTAAGGTCATGGAAGAATTTAGGTATAATACCGAGTGCGCCTGTGATAACAGGAACGCCCGTACCCATTGCGAAAATCCACCATTTTGTGGTATCAGCCTGAGTACCGATTGAAAGACCCTGAACATAGCCGATTCTCTTCATAATAAAGTTCTGAATTGAACCCATGACAATACCCTGAAGCTTTGTTACAAGACCTCTTGCAACGCCTGTCATAGCCTCTGCACGGTAGCCGTTTTTCCATTCACAATAGTCCATAGCTTCATTAAGAATTTCGGTTGGAATAACGTGTCTCAAGCCGTAAACGCACATTTCAAACACTTCTTCAATTGCCATAACCGGTAACATTACCCATTTATTCTTATATAGACCCTTTTCTGCACCGCCTATTGAGCCGATACCGAAAACAGCAAGCCAACAGACATCGGTCCAGATATCTTCAAGAATCCAAATTGCTTTTGTGGAAAACCTTTCACGAAGAGGAGCGATGAATGCATAGCTGATAGATGAAACAGGAGATGCGGGAATACCGACGATTGTCTGATATGTAGCAGAACCGAGAACATCAATATAATAATTTGTTCTGCTCTTTCCGACTGCAAAACCTGCAAGGAATTCGGAAAGAGTATAAAGCAAAATGGGACGGTTATTGACAATCGCTTTTAGGCCCTGAATTATACTCGGTTTCTCGACCGTCTGCGAAACTCTTTCTTTGGTTACGCAAATAAAATAGAACGACATTGCACATCCGGCAAGTGCAGTGAAAATGCCAAACACTATAAAGAGTTTTGTTCTGTCCCACTGAACAACTTCGTTGTTTACAAGGTCAAGAAGAACACCGAAAGTCAACTCAGGAAGTTTTTCGCCGACAAAACCGGAAATGAGGTTTGCCATTGTTATCAGTCCTGTTCGTTCCATCGGGTCGGGAGTTATTGTTGCCATAAATCCCGTGCTTGCAATTGAAGTAAATGTTCCTGCGGTTTCACATATAACAGTAAATATCGCATAAAAAATAAGTTTTGGCATATAAGATGCATCGGTGTTTGCGAAAAATACAGGCATAAACCAATACCATAATCCAAGAAGTGCAAGGGGAATTTTTCCGAGAAGAATGTATGGCTTGAACTTTCCCCAACGGGTACGTGTTCTGTCAACGATAACGCCGATAAATGTATCGTTGAAGGTATCCCAAAGTCCCGCAAAAAGTCCGAAAACAGCAAGGAAATCGAAATCAAGCTTAACAATATCATAAATAAAACGGTCGTTATATTTGTTGATATTGAAACTGCCGGAAACATCGTTAAGCAGATAACCTATTCTTTCTTTATTACCGACATAACGCCGATTTCTCAAAAGCGGATTTTTGACGCCTTTTTCATAGTCAATAACTATACCCTCTTGCTGTTCGTCATAAGCAACATTTGTGTTTTCTGACACCTGACCGCCTCCTCATTTACAATTTTGTATAATTATAACATAAATTTTATTCTTTTTCAATAACTTTTATTTATTTTGTTCTCGCTTGACAAGAAATATTTTTTGATGTAAGCTGATTTTGATAAGGAAGGGATTAATTTGAAACTGAAATCGATTCTGTTATTTGAGAATATTTACTGTAAACTATGTAAATCAAAGTTTAAGCACAATGCCTTACTTCCTGAAAATTTCACTATAACCTGCCACGCCGGTTCATTCCACACAAAAGCAAACAGCCTCGATTCAATAAGAACCGCTGTTGAGTGGGGTGCGGATATTGTTGAATTTGACGTCAGCTTCCGACCTGACGGCACAGCCGTTATCATTCATAATTCTTCTCCCGAAATGACTCAGGGTGTTCTTCTTGATGATGCGCTGAAAATCGTTGCACCAGATAACAAATGCAGAATTAATCTTGATATAAAATCCACAGCGAATCTGCCCGAGATTGACTCGCTTGTAAAAAAGCACGGTCTTTCTGACAGAGTATTCTATACGGGAGTTTTTGAAGATTGGGTTGATGCTGTTAAAACGACCTCATCTATCCCCTATTATCTTAATCATAAAATAACCGAAGAGGAAGCAAGCGATAAAAAATCAGCTCTTGAAATTATAAATAGAACAAAATCTCTCGGCGCAATCGGAATAAATTCGCATTTTCAAAACGCATCAAAAGAATTTTCGGAAACAGCACATAACAACGGACTTCTTGTTTCTCTCTGGACTGTAAACAAAACAAGTGACATGGTGAAAGTTATTGAAACGGACCCCGACAACATCACAACCAAAAGGCCGAATATTCTGAATTTTTTCTCTAAAAGATAAAAAATCCGTCAAATCTTCATTTCTGAAGGTCTGACGGTAAATTTTTGCAAAAAAAAAAAAAAATGAACAATGAACAATGTTGACGGATATAACATAAATAACAATTGTCTCTTGCAAATCAAGAAAATATATTATATCTCAAAATCAAATTATTCATTATTCATTAATTAATGCCACCCAAAGCGCAAGCGGAAGGCATTCTGGTGCCGGTGACCGGACTTGAACCGGTACGGTGTTGCCACCGAGGGATTTTAAGTCCCTTGCGTCTGCCGATTTCGCCACACCGGCAACTTTGCTGTTTAAAGCAGATTTACATACCTATTCACATTAAACAGCATAGATATTATAGTTAATTTCACCTTCTTTGTCAACAGTATTTATAAAATTTTTAAGACGGTATTTTTGTCTGCGGTATTGAATTTTTTTACATTTTATATTAAAATTATTTTGTTTAATTTATAATATTTAAGGAGATCAAAAATGAAAATCCCATACAATGCTCTCAACGGGAGTAACCTGATTGAGCTTTTAAAATCCGGTGACTACGATGAGGTTTTATCAAAAATACTCGAAAAAGCACCTTCTGTAATCGCTGCAATTGTTATTGTTGTTGCAGGCTTCATTGTTTCAAAACTTATCGGAAAACTTGTTGTGAAAGCAATGAGTGCAAAGGGTGTTGACCCGTCTATTCATTCTTTTATCAGAACGGTTATAATGCTTATCCTTAATTTTGTATTCATTCTTTCCGCACTTTCTACAGTCGGAATCGATGTTAATTCCTTTATTACAGCCCTCGGCGCCGCAGGTATCACAGCCGGTATCGGTTTGCAGGCAAGCATCAGTCAGATTGCGAGCGGTGTTCAGATTCTTGTCAATCATCCGTTCAAAAGCGGCGACTACATTGATGTCGGAACAGTAAGCGGCAAGGTTCATGAAATCAAAATAATGTATACTGTTCTTATTACTGTTGACAACAAACGTGTTATCATTCCCAACTCCTATATCACTTCAAACAATATTATCAATTACAACGCAGAAGACAGACGCAGACTCGATCTTGTTTTCTCCGTTTCTTACGATGCGGATATCGAAAAGGCAAGAGAGGTTATCAAGCAGGTTATTGCCAAAAACGACCTGATTCTCACAAACCCCGAACCGCTTATTGCAGTTAAAGAACACGCTGCAAGCTCAATCAATCTTGCGTGTCTTATCTGGTGCTCAAGCAACGACTACTGGGATGTTTTTTATTATATGCAAGAAGCAGTCAAGGTTGCTTTCGACAACAGCAGTATATCCATCCCCTACGGTCAGCTTGATATTCACATTACCAAGGAGTGATTCTTTTGACAGATTTACTTTTAAAACTGTTTTTCAAAGAATATAAAGAAGCCCGTAAAGGCTGTAAAGGTGCATCCTCTGTTACAATTATTCCCGATGAAAACGGAAGGCTGAAGCTCGGCGTTCTCAGCGGAATCGTCGGAATTGTTCTGAATGTTATTCTTTCGGTTTTTAAAATGATTTTCGGAATAATAACAAAGAGCATCTCAATCGTTGCCGACGGTGCAAACAACATTTTCGATGCAATTTCTTCAATTATAAATCTTGTCGGATTCAAGATTTCAGGAAAACCCGCCGATGAAGAGCACCCCTTCGGTCACGGCAGAGTTGAATATGTTTCAGCTCTGACACTCGCTTTTTTTATTCTTATCATGGGCGTTGAGCTTATTAAATCATCTGTTGACAGATTCACAAATCCTGAAACTGTCATTTTCAATATACCCGCCGTCATTGTTCTTGTTTTGTCAATTCTTGCAAAGATATGGCTTGCACTTTTCAACCGTAAAATAGGGAAAATGATGAATTCGGTTGCTGTTGATGCGGTTGTTACAGACAGTATCGGAGATACCGCCGCAACAACTTGCTCCCTTATCGCTCTTATTGCTTCAAGATTCACCGATTTTCCTGTTGACGGAATAATGGGTATAATCGTTGCTCTGATAATTATTTATGCTGGCATCGATATTATAAGAGGCACTCTCGGTCCCCTCCTCGGTGAACCTCCCGCGAAAGATACCGTTGAAAATCTTAAAGAATTGGTTATGTCATTTGACGGTATAGTCGGTATTCATGATCTTGTGCTTCATTCATACGGTCACTCAAAAATAATCGGGTCTCTCCATGCCGAGGTGCCTGCAGAGATTAATATACTTCACAGTCATGACACAATAGACCTCATTGAAAGAACGGTTAAAGACAGACTCGGTATTGAAATATCAATTCATATGGACCCGATTATCAATGACGAAAGAACTCATGACCTGAAAAATGCCGTCAACAGTATCATCGCAGATATTTCACCTGAAATCTCCATGCACGATTTCAGAGTTGTTGACGGACCGACACATACAAATCTCATTTTTGATGTTGTTCTTCCGAGAAAATACTCTGAAAACGATTTTATAAACACAGTTGAATCACATATCAAGCAAATGGATGAGAAATATTATACTGTTATCAACATAGACAGAAATTATATCGGATAACCAAATATTGTGGTTAAATCTGCGTTTATCGGCAAAATAGCCAAAATACAGAATAATAATTCGTAAATTTTTTACTTGGAAATTTCAATTATTATCTTTTAAATTCTCGTGAAATATTGTAGAATGTTGTTATAAAATGATTCGGAGGAAAATGTCATGCCTGATTATGAAGATTTCACAACAATACCCGTAGGTCAGCTCGGTATCCTTGCTCTTCCCGGTTGTGAGGCTGCTGCCGCTAAAATCGACAGCTATCTCATAAAATGGAGAAAAGAAAGAGAAAGCGAGCACAAGCTTACACTTCCGTTTGCGGGTTACGAAAAAGATACCTATATTATTAAAGCATCCTTCCCCAGATTCGGTACAGGCGAGGGCAAATGCGTAATCAATCAGACCGTCAGAGGCTATGATGTTTTCATTCTCTGTGACCCGTTCAACTACAGCGTTGAATATAAAATGTACGGCCGTTATGTTCCCATGAGTCCCGACGACCACTATTCAAACCTCAAAAGAGCCATCAGTGCCATCGCGGGCAAGGCAAGAAGAATCAATGTAATCATGCCCATGCTTTACGAAGGAAGACAGCACAGACGTTCAAGCAGAGAATCTCTTGACTGTGCAGATATGCTTCGCGAGCTTTGCATCAACTACGGTGTTGAAAACATCATCACCTTCGATGCACATGACCCCAGAGTTCACAACGCTATTCCTCAGAGCGGTTTTGAAAATGTTCAGCCCGTTTATCAGATGATAAAGGCAATGTGCAAGAACATTCCCGACCTCAACATTGACAAGAATCACATGATGGTTATCTCACCCGACGAAGGCGGTATGGGAAGATGTATCTACTTTGCTAATGTTCTTGGTCTTGATCTCGGTATGTTCTATAAGCGCCGTGACTATTCCGTTATCATTGACGGCAGAAACCCCATCGTTGCTCATGAATTCCTCGGCACAAACGTTGAAGGCAAGGATGTTATCATCATTGACGACATGATTTCATCAGGCGATTCTATGATTGAAGTTGCTACAAAGCTTAAGGAACTCAAAGCAAACAGAATTTTTATCTGTTCATCCTTCGGTCTTTTCTGCAACGGTCTTGAAACATTTGACAAGGCGTATAAAGACGGACTTATTTCCAAGGTTTTCACAACCAACCTTATTTACTCAACACCTGAACTTCTTTCAAGAGAGTGGTATGTAAGCGTTGATATGACAAAGTATTGCTCATACATTATTGACACTCTTAACCACGATGAATCCATCAGCGGTCTTCTCGATCCGAAGGACAGAATTCACAAGCTTCTCACAAAGTACGGTTTTGAAAGCCACATCACAAAATAAAAGTATTACCGCCGAAGCTCCAACCTCGGCGGTATTTGTTTAACGGAGAAATTTGTATGCAGAACAAAGCTTTAAATTTCACAAACGGCAAATTCAGAATTATGCAGATTGCTGACACACAGGAAATCCCCTCTGTATCACCCGACACAATAAAGCTCATTGAGGCTGCACTTGACAAAGAAAAACCTGACCTTGTTGTTTTCACAGGCGATCAGATAAAAGGATATTCCACATTTTTTTTGGGTGAAAAGGGTAAGAAAAATGTTATTTCAACATTAAAAACACTTATCAGGCCGCTTGAAGAAAGAAACATTCATTTCACAATGACGTTCGGAAATCATGACGGCGAAGCAGCACTCGGAAACAACGAACAATTTGAAATATACAAAGAATCGCCTATGTTTGTTTATGCCGATTCGGTTTCGGAAAACGATAAAGGAACATTCTGCCTGAGCATTTCTGATAAATTCCTTATTTATATGTTTGATACACATTCAAGAGCCGGTGACGGAGGATACAGCGGTATAAATCAGGAACAGATTGATTGGTATCGCTCGGTCAGAGACAGCTTTGAAACACCTCTCCCCTCCTTTGTTTTCCAACATATTCCCACGCCCGATTTTTTTAAGGTAATCAAGCAGGTAAAACGCTTCACAAAAGATTGCGTCAGAGCTTACGGCGACCACAAGAACGAATTTTATGCTCTTGACCCCGACAATTCCCGCCCCGGAGATTTCATGGGTGAATCACCTGCGGCACCTTATAAAAACAGCGGTGAAATCGATGCTTTCCTTGAAAAGAAAGAAATACTCGGTGTTTATGTCGGTCATGACCACAACAACAGCTTTGTTGCCGACTACAAAGGAATTGACCTCGGATATACTCAAGGCTCCGGCTTTAATGTTTACGGACCCGGATATAAAAGAGGTATGAGGATTTTTGATATCAACGATAACGGCACATATGAAACAAGAACCGTTACTTTTGGCGAACTCTGCGGAAAAGAGGTAAAAAACAAACCAAAGTTTGTTCTTTATTCATATGCCCCAACAAACGTCTCACAGGTTACAACCGCATTAAAAGAAGCAGTAATTGTCGCAGGTGCTGTTGCGGGAACAATTAAAATTATTAAGCTTATCAAAAACAAATAATAATCAAGGCACATCACAGACAAAGTGATGTGCCTTTTCTTAAATCTTTAAAAAAGTTTTAAAATCGGAAATATATCCTGAAGCTGTTTCTGTAGTATTACTTTCTGCAAAGATACGAAGCAAGGGCTCGGTTCCCGAGAAACGGCAGATTACAAAATCACCGTTTTCAAAATAAACCTTACATCCGTCTTCGTAATTAACCTTTTCAACCTTATTCGAGAAATCAGGAAGCTTCTTATCTTCAAAAATAATTTTTTCAATAACAAATTTATAATCGGGAGCAAAATGAAGATTATCCTCAACCATAATATACTTTCCGAACTTTGCTTCAAGCTCACGGATAATATCGGTAGGGCATTTGTTTGTAACGCTCACCATTTCAGCAAAAAGTGATGCGGCATAAACGGAATCCTTGCCGTTAATATGACCTCTTACTGTCAGACCGCCCGAGGATTCCCCGCCGAGAACAGCGTCAACCTCATCAATTTTCGAAGAAATATGCTTAAATCCTACGGGAACTTCATAGCACTTTTCACCGAAGCTTTCGGCAATTTTATCAAGCATATGAGTTGTTGCAAGATTTCTTACAACAGGACCCTTCCAACCCTTGTATTTAACAAGATAGTAGTAAAGAAGGCAAAGAATTTCGTTTGCATTTATGTATCTTCCGTTACGGTCAACAATACCGAGTCTGTCGCCGTCGCCATCCATGGCAATACCGAAATCATATCCGTCTTTAACAACCATATCACTTAAGGTGCTTAATGTCTGCTCTGAGGGTGCGGGCATCATTCCGCCGAAATATGCGTCTTTATTGAGATTAATAGTGTCAATTGTACAACGTGCAGTATGTAAAATAACCTGAAGAGGATATGCACCCGAGCCGTGCATTGTATCAAACAGAACACGGAGGCCTCTTTCACGCAAAGCCTTCATATCAAGCAAATCAATGATGTCGTCAAGAAAACTGTTAAAAGGATTGCGAAGATACTCAATTCTGCCGTCATTTACAGCATCATTGAAATTGCAGATTTCAAATTCTCCGATGTTTTCAATGATTTCTTCAAGGCGCTGAGTTGTTTCAATCGGTGCATCCCTGCCCTCATCAACGATAAGCTTTATACCGTTATAATTGGGAGGATTATGACTTGCAGTGATCTCAATACCGAAATAAAGCCCTTTATCCTTAACGGTGTGCATAACAAGAGGCGTTGGTACCGAACGGTTCATAAACCAAACTTTTATTCCTCCCGCTGCAAGAGTTTCAGCAACCCATTTTGCCGCTGTTTCGGACAAAAATCTGCGGTCATGTCCTATAATCACAGGTTTTGAAGTCTTGTTCTGTTCTTTTGCCAGAATGAGTATACCCGCTGCAACACGACGTATATTTTCACAAATAAAATCATCACCGATAACAGCTCTCCAACCGCCTGTTCCGAATTTAATCATATTATCACCTTCGTAAGTTCAGAATAATTATTTAACCGATTTAAAATATTTGATAAAACTCTGTCCGTCGTTATGCTCAGCATTGGGAAGACAGATACCTGCGTTCATAAGAAGTGCACCCGAATAAACTTCATCTGTATCTTCGTCGATATAGTATTTATCGGGATCAAGACCCTTGAGTTTGATAATCAACATTCTGTCGGGATGTTTTCTCATTGTAACACAAGTAAGAAGGGCCTCGTCTTTATCTTCGGAAACGAATTCCCATGCGGCACGGAAATGATTTTCAAACGGACTTATGAGTCTGTAAAGGTCGCCGAAATGGATAACATCATAATACTTATGGTATTCCTTCACCTGACGTTTGACAATTCTCTTATCCTCTTCCGTAAACTTGTTGGGGTCAAGCTCATATCCGAATGAACCCCAGAGGGCAACATTTCCCTTTGTATCATAGCCAGTGCGTCTGCAAGCAGAAACATGGGCACCCATCGTCGAAGCGGGATAGCACATTGAAGTACCGAACTGAATCGTCAGCCGTTCAATCGGGTCGGTGTTGTCGCTTGTCCATATCTGCGGTGAAAAATAGAGTGTGCCGGGGTCGAAACGTCCGCCGCCGCCCGAGCAGTTTTCGATAAGCATATCGGGGAAAGCTTTGGTAAGTCTGTCCATGACATCATATGTTCCAAGAACAAAACGGTGGAAAACCTCCTTCTGCTGTTCGGGAGGAAGAATTGCCGAACCGACCTCGGAGAGATTGCGGTTGAAGTCCCACTTGAGATAGTCAATTTTGCACGACGAAAGAACCTTATACATCTCGCCGAAAACATAATCACGTACATCCTGTCTTGAATAGTCAAGAACATACTGATGTCTGCCGATGCTCTTTTCTCTGTTCGGTACATGAAGACACCAGTCGGGATGTGCACGGTAGAGATTGCTGTCTCTCGAAATCATTTCAGGTTCATACCAGATACCGAACTTTATGCCGAGAGCGTTGATTTTATTAACAAATTCGGCAAGAGTGCCGCCAAGCTTTTCTTCGTTAACCTGCCAGTCACCGAGACCGCTTCTGTCGCTGTTTCTGTCGCCGAACCAACCGTCATCCATAACAAGCATTTCTATTCCGAGTTCCTTCGCTCTTTCAGCAAAAGTAACAAGCTGGTCACCGGTGAAATCCATTCCCGTTGCTTCCCAGTTATTGATAAGCAACGGTCTCTTTATATCCTTCCACTTTCCTCTGATGAGGTGTTTTCTGTAAAGTCTGTGGAAAATTCGGCTCATTTCACCGATACCGTTGGGAGTATAAACCATAACGACCTCGGGAGAATTGAATACTTCGCCCGATTTAAGCTGCCAACCGAAGTTTTCGGGATTGATACCCATAACAACTCTTGTACCCGAATTCTGATTGACTTCAGCCTCAAAAACGAAGTTGCTGCTGTAAACGAGATTGAAGCCGTATGCGTTTCCGAAATCTTCGGTTGCACCGTTTTCGACAAGTGCTGCAAAGGGATTCTGATGATGGCTTGATGAACCTCTCTTGCTTGTAACAAGCTGTTTTCCATGGGCAAGAGGTCTTCGTTCAAGACTTCTTTCCTTACCCCATCTTCCGTAAAGAGAAAGCATATCATAGTCATATGTATGGAAATCAACGCAGGCACTCATAACCTTTTCAATTTCAACGGTATTTTCGGAATTGTTGATAACCTTAACGCTTCTTGTCATTGCACCGAGCTTTTCAAAAACGGTGTAGAAAAGAACGGTCTGTATACCCGTTGTTGCATCCTCTGTCAGAATTTCAAGGGTTGTTGCTTCATCATCATTTTCAACATAAAGCGCAGGAAGTCCTTCGATTGAAGGTTTGCCTGCATAAATTTTATGTGAAACATAACGCATATCGGTAACATTGTTACCATCGGCATTTCTGATTGCAACGGCGGAGGTTCTGAAATCACCCGCACCGTTTCCGGGATATTCAAAAGGATTTATGTCGGGAGAAAACATACCGTCTGCAATGTTGATGTTCTGCGGACTGAACGATGCAAAACCGCCCGTATATCTGAACGATGTAAGATTGTTATCGGGAATTTTTGCTCCGTAGTAGAGATGAACAAGATAGTTCTCCTCATATATTTCAAAGATATAGCTTGATGTTGCTGTATCAAGCTTGAATATTCTTTTTTTGCTGTCAAAACTGATAGGCATATCAATTCTCCTTAATCTTCTGATTTATATTTTCTCGCAATGAAAGTAACCAATTATCATCATGCGGATATTCCTTGAATGACAAAGGCTTTTCAAGGTCTTTTTCAAAAAGTTCAAGCACTTTTGATCTGCCGATTTTCTTTTCAAGGGTTCTGAGTGCTGACAAATCCTGAAATGCATCATATAAAACCTTGAGTCGGAGAGACTCATAAGCTTCGCCGTTTTCAGCAGGATATACTACAAATGAATCTCCGGAAGGGAATCCACCGCCTGCATCTGTAACTTCATAAGGATCTATCGCTTTTATTGAATATTGGACATTATAAAAATTATAACCCCACTGCAAAAATCCTTTGATATCATATTTATAAAGCAGAACACCGAGAATACGGTTGCGGATTGAAGGCATTGAAACAAATCGGTTGGGAACACACTCCTTGCCCTGTCCGCAGCAATAATATGTCCAGAGTTCGGGAACATTGCCCACAAAGGGTTCTATATCGTTCTCGGCGGGAATGGGATTTTCAACCGCACCCGTTTCATAGAAATCATAATCGGAAAGAGCATCAATTACCTTGAAGCCGGGAAAACATTCTCTGATAAGCTTTGCTCTGCGTTTATATGTTTTGAGATGATGAAGTCCCGGTTCATCCGAAACATGAAAGAAACATTTTTCACGGATACCTTCGTCATCAATAACTTCAATAAGTTTCTTTGAGAACTGACGGAGAAAATCATCATATTCCTTACTTGAAGTACGGGTGAACCAACCGAAAATTTTCTTTTCTCTGCCCCTTCTGTCTGTCGCAACGATTTTGGGAGCATGCTTTGCACCCCATTGAGTGAACAGATGGCTCATTTCAAAATATTCAACACCGCACTCACGGCACATTGCAATCCACTTTCGCAGATTGACAAAATTAAATAAATATTTTCCGCCTCTTTTACGAACCTTAACAAGCTGAACCGTTTTTCTTTCACCGCCGACCTTTGTATCAAGAGGAGGAGTGAAAAGCGGAGTGAGAATACAGTTAAGACCGTGTTCAACCGCTGTTTTTATAAAGTTTTTGTTAATTCGCCAATATTCGTCTGTAAAGGGTTCAATGCCGTAATAATTGCAAAGGCAATCCGAATGATACCAATTGGTATAAATAATCTCCTGCTTTTGCAAATCGGCATCGATTATCTCAATTTCAATCTCTGCAGTTGCAGTCATATCTCCCCTGATTACAACGGTTAAGGAGTTTTTGCCCGTGATTTTACCGTTACCCGAAACTTCAATCCAAAGGCTGTACCATTTGCCTTTTTCAACAGAAATTTCACCGTTTACCGGAAGAAGATAATCGGGATACATTCCCGAGGTTTTGCGAAGATAAAAATCATCCGCATCGTCAAAGCACGCATTTCCGACGGGAATGTCTTTAACAAAATAAGACTTTGAAATTTCTGAAAGAGCGCCGCCGAGAGAAACTTTTATCTTTCCATCATTTTCCGGACAGAAAGCTGCCTGAAATGACATTCTCTCATTTTTGAGCATCGAAATAACTTTTATATCCGAAATATTTGGTTTTTCATCAGAAAAAACTTTTTCAAGAGAATTGAGAACGAACAATTCCATAACTATCCCCTTTCATTATTTGCTTGCGGACATTGCTTTGTCTTTTGCGACGGTTTTATCGATTGCGGTTATTACGGAATTTTCAAATCCGGTTTCCTTAAGACTGCATACACCTTCAACCGTTGTTCCTCCCGGAGATGAAACATTACGGACAAGTTCACTCACGGAAAGAGGACTTTCGAGAAGCATTTTTGCACTTCCGAGCATCATCTGCGCCGCAATATCCTGTGCGGTTTTTGCGGGTAGACCGTATTTTATTCCTGCGGTTGCAAGTGCATCGGCAAACATATACGCAAAAGCCGGACCCGAGCCTGCAATAGCGGTAAATACCGAAAAATATTTTTCTTCAAGCAAAACAGCTTTTCCGAAAGCTTCGCAAAGATCAACAACAAACTCTTTTTCAGCATATGAAACATTTTCCGTTGCACAAACGGCAGTCATTGCCTGACCGACCGCTGCATTGATGTTGGGCATAATTCTGACTGCTTTCACATCAAAACAGAAGTATGAAACAATTTTTGATGTTTCGGTACCCGCGGCAGTTGAAATAACAAGCGGATTATTTGCCTTGACTTCATTCTTTATTTCTTCGGATAGCGATGCAAAATCCTTGGGCTTAACGGCAATGATAATACAGCTGCATTTTGAAGCAACATCCGATGCTGATTCGGCCGCGTTAACGGAAAGCTCTTCGCAAAGCTCATCCACCCTTGCCTGATTAATATCATAAATAAGTATTTCGGTGGGTCTGATTTTTTCACAGGCTACAACTCCTCTGAGAATTGCGCTTGCAAGATTTCCGGTTCCAATAAATCCTAATTTCATGAAGGTTCTCCTTTTAAGTTATAAAGCGCAAAGCTTCCGCTCTGCGCTTTTTGTTATTAAAGGTCCGATGTGCAGTTGGGGCACTTTGTTGCGGCAATTGCAATTTCGCTCTTGCAGTAAGGACATTCTTTAGTTGTGGGTTCTGCGGGAGCTTCTTCTTCCTTCTTCTTTGACTTCTCAGCAACCGTGTTAATGCCCTTAACAAGAAGGAATACAACGAATGCCATAATAACGAAGTTAAGAACTGAGCTGATGAAGTTGCCGTAGTTAAGAGTTGCAGCACCTGCCTCCTGAGCAGCAGCAAGAGTTGCATATTCACCGCCGTCGAGAGCAATGAAAAGATCTGCAAAGTTAATTCCCTTTGTTGCAAGGCTGATAACCGGCATTACTACATCGTCAACAAGCGACTTAACGATAGCCTGGAAAGCACCGCCAACGATAACACCGACTGCAAGGTCGATAACATTGCCTCTCATGATAAATTTTTTGAATTCGCCGAAAAATCCGTTTCCTTTTGCCATGATTTCTTACCTCCGAAATTTATTTACTTATATAATTTAACAAATATTTTTTAAAAGGTCAACACCTTCGAGGTTAAAATTTGGAATAAAAATTTCAGTTGAGGACTCTTTTGACTGAAAATAGCAGTTTTCAAAGCCGAGAGCAAGAATTTTATCTTTCACAATCTTATATTCTCTTGACGAAAGCTTTCTGTCAATCGGCGCCATTTCCTTTGCTTTTCCAAACGGGGTATACTGCCTCATAACGCTGATATGGGTTTCAGTTGAAAGATTTGCCGCAACCCACGAGAAAACTTTTATCGCCTGGGAAATATTGCCCGGTAAAACCATATGACGGACAATAATCCCCTTTTTTGCAATACCGTTTTCATCCGTCACGATATCACCGACCTGACGGTACATTTCAAGCACCGACGAAGATGCAAACTCAAAATAATCCTCTGCACCGGAATATTTTTTTGCTGGCGCAGAATCAAAATATTTGATATCGGGAAGATAGATGTCAACAAGCCCTTCAAGCATTTTAATTGTTTCCGCTTTTTCATAACCCGATGAATTCCAAACGATGGGCACGGGCGATTTGTATTCCGAAAGAACCCTTGCAAGCATCGGTGCATAATGTGTGGGGGTTACGAGATTGAGATTATGAACACCTTTCTCAATAAGATTATCAAAGATTTTCATCAGTTCAGTTTCGCTGACTTCCTTGCCGAATGAGTCATGACTGACTTCATAATTCTGGCAATATACACATCCGAGATTGCACCCGGAAAAGAAAACTGTTCCCGAACCCTTTTCGCCGCTTATGCACGGTTCTTCCCAAAAATGGGGCGAAGCACGTGCAATTTTAATTTTTTCTCCTACTCCGCATATGCCGTTTTTATCATTTCTTTCTATCATACATCCGCGGGGACAAATCGAACATTTCACGATAAAACCTCTTTATCAACAGATTATATAAATATTATACAATTATTTTTTATAAAAGCAAGGTGATTTTTCGTTGCAATATTTATTATTATAGTGTATAATATACTAAATATTGCCGAAAGGGTGATTTAATGCTTCTTACAATAGATATCGGTAACACAAACATAACAATCGGTGTTTATGACGGCGATAAGCTCGCATTTATTTCAAGACTTGCAACCGACCGTTCAAGAACTCCCGACCAATACGCAATAGAATTCAGACAGATTTTTGATTTATATGATACGGCATGCAACAGCTTTTCAGGCTCGGCAATCAGCAGTGTTGTTCCCGAGCTTTCATCAACAATAAGCGAGGCTGTTGAAAAAATAACAAACAAAAAGCCGATGATACTCGGACCCGGAATTAAAACCGGAATGAATATTCTCATCGATAATCCTGCTCAGCTCGGCGCTGATTTGCTTGCAGGATGTGTCGGTGCGGCAGCACTTTATCCGCTCCCCTGCCTTGTTATAGACCTTGGCACGGCAAGCAAGATAAGCGTTATCGATAAGAACGGTGCTTTCTGCGGCTGCACGATTACCCCCGGCATCGGAATTTCACTCGATGCACTCTCCGCAAGAACATCACAGCTTCCCAATATCAGTCTTAAAACCCCCGCAAAAGCAATCGGCAAGAACACGGTTGACTCCATGCAGTCGGGAACTGTTTTCGGTTACGCTTCAATGATAGACGGTCTCTGCGAAAAGCTTGAAGCCGAACTCGGCGACAAGGTTGTGACAACCGTTGCAACGGGCGGTCTTGCAAAAGACCTTATCAAAAGCTGTAAGAGAGATATTATTTTTAACCGTGAGCTTACTCTCTACGGTTTGAAAGTTCTTTATGAGAAGAACAGAAAATAATTCGTCAAATCTGCACTGCATCCGAACCTTTCGGAGTAGTAGCAAGGAGGAATATATTATGTCAAAATCATCCGCAATGAAACGAAACCTCAGCCTTGCACAGCTGGGACTGATGAGTGCTCTCATCATAGCAATGACCTTTGTGCCTTATCTCGGATACATCAGCTACGGCGCGCTGAGTATCACACTGATTCACATTCCCGTTATTATCGGCGCATGTGTTATGGGTACCAAAGGCGGCGCAATTCTCGGTACGGTATGGGGCGTATCCTGCATTATCAAAGCAGTTCTCCAACCTCCCTCACCGCTTGAAGGCATCATCTTCAAGAATCCGATTGTTGCACTTATTCCCAGAATTATAGCAGGCGCAACGGCAGGTCTTGTTTTCACACTTGTTGCCAAAAAAGATAAGAAAAAACACATTGCATCAGGCCTCGGTGCACTCGCAGGCTGCCTTTGCAATACTGTTTTTGTAATGGGCAGCATTTATGTGCTTTACGGTGAAAAATACGGTGCAGAGCTTGGCATCGCTTCCGTTAACTTCGGCGGTCTCACGAACTACATTCTCGCCGCTTTCGGTATCAATGCCGTTATCGAAATCATCGTTGCAATCGTTATCGCAATCCCCGTAAGCCTTGCATTAAGAAAGGTAAGAACCAAAATTTAAATCCAAGTTGAAAGACGGTGAATCAGTTGCCAATTAAAATAGCAAATGAGCTTCCTGCACATCACGCTCTTGAATCAGAGAATATTTTTGTAATGACCGAAGACAGAGCCATGAAGCAGGATATCAGACCGCTTTATATTCTGATACTCAACCTCATGCCTACCAAAATCGAAACAGAAACTCAGATTTTAAGACTCCTGAGCAATTCCCCGCTTCAGGTTGAGGTTGAGCTTCTTCAGGTTAAATCCCACAAGTCAAAAAACACATCTCAGGAACATATGCTTAAATTCTATAAAACCTTTGACGAAGTCTGCAACAAGAAATATGACGGACTTATCGTTACCGGTGCACCCGTTGAACTTCTTGACTTTGAGCAGGTTGATTATTGGGACGAGCTTTGCGAAATCTTTGAGTGGAGCAAAAAGAACGTTTACTCAACATTTCACATTTGTTGGGGTGCTCAGGCGGCACTTTATTATCACTACGGCGTACCAAAGTATCCTCTTGAAGAAAAGCTTTTCGGAGTGTTCCCCCACAAATGCCTTGATACATACCATCCTCTTATGAGAGGCGTTGACGATGTTTTCTATGTGCCCCATTCAAGACACACGGAAAACAGAAGAAGCGATATTGCACTTGTCAAGGATTTGCAGATTCTTTCATATTCCGATTATGCAGGAGTTCATCTTGTTTCTGACATGGATTGCAGACAGTTTTTTGCAACGGGCCATTCTGAATATGACAGAGAAACTCTTGCAAGAGAATATTTCAGAGATATAAACAAAGGTCTTGATATAAAAGTTCCGTTCAATTATTTTCCCGGCGATGACCCGTCCATGATGCCGAAAATGAGCTGGAAAGGAACTGCAAATCTGCTTTTTACCAATTGGCTTAACTATTTCGTCTATCAGAAAACCCCCTACGATTTGAGTACTCTCTAAATAAAAAGAAGGCGGGATATCCGTATCCCGCCTTTATTCAAAACACATTTAATTTACTAAAAATAATCAAGCAGGCAATTACTGCATGAAGTGCGATTTCAAGCGGAAGTCCTATCATGAACTTTTTATGCTTGGTTTTGTGCCTTATCGTTTTCATTGTGACATACATCGGCAATGCACCGCCGAAAAGTCCTATAAGCATTAGGGTTGCCTCGGGTATTCTCCATGTGTCTCTTTTTGCCTTCGCTTTATCAATAATTGTTATAATAACCGCAACAAGCGAAATAACAGCAAGATAAATAAGCAATAATTTTGAAAACAATGACATTTTTAACAGTCCTTTATAATAGATTAGTAGTTGACAAACCGTGAAAGGAACTTTTTATGAAAAGACTCATCCCTTTCATGATGATTATATGCCTTTTATTATCATCATGTCAACGCATAAAAGAGGAAAAACCGCAGACAAACAATACTTTCGAAGAACTCAGAGGAGTCTGGGTTTCCTGCTACGACCATATCGGTGCTTTCGGTAAAACCGAAACCGAATATCAAGCAGAAACAGACAAAATGTTTGAAACGATAAAAAACTGCGGTCTCAACACGGCTTTTATTCATCTGAGAGCATTCTCCGACGCATTTTATGAATCGGATATTTTTCCGTATTCATCATATATCGCAGGAAGTCAGGGAGCAATTCTTCCGTTTGACCCATTCGATATTATGCTGAAAAGCGCAGATAAATACGGTATATCGGTTCACGGCTGGATTAATCCGTTCAGGGTTTCGGCAAAAACAGATATATCAGTATTGAGTGAAAACAATCCCGCAAAAAGAATTCTCGATTCCGGCAACAAAGACGGAGAAATCATCATTCTTGACAACGGAATTTACTATAATCCCACCTGTGAATCGAACCACAAACTCATTCTCGACGGAATAAAAGAAATCATTGAAAAATATGACATTGACGGTATCCACATTGATGATTATTTTTATCCGTCAACCGATGAAAAGATTGACAAATGTCAATATGACTGCTATCTGTCGCAAGGCGGCAGACTTTCTCTTCACGAATGGAGAAAGACAAATATCAATGCGTTTGTTGCCGCGCTTTATTCAGCAGTAAAATCCGAAAACAAAGCTTTGACTGTCAGCATAAGTCCTGCTGCAAAGACCGAAAGCAACGAAAACGAGCTTTATGCCGACTGTGAGCTTTGGTTATCTACTGAAGGATATGCTGATTTGATTATTCCGCAGATTTATTTCGGTTTCAACCATGAAACCTTACCGTTTTTGGAAACACTTGAAAAATGGGGAAACTTTGAAAGAAATCCGTCGGTAAGTATTGCTTGCGGAATTGCTGCTTATAAATGCGATAATAACTATAATTACATTAATGAAAACGAAAAAATTGACTGGCAAAGCAAGAAGAACAATCTTGCTTTGCAGGTATGCAAAATAAGAGAAAATAAAAATTACGGCGGATATGTTTTATTCTCATACGGAGATTTAACAAACAAAAACTGCCGTGAAGAAATCAACAATCTTTTAAAAATCATCACGGAGACTGAATATGAAGAAAGATAAAATCCTCATAGGTTTTATAATAGGAATATTCGTTGTGATTGTGGGCATTATCACCGCAATGTTTGCAACGGGTAGATTCGATGTTTTCAAAAAAGAGGAAATCACCGAAACAACCACCATGCCGATAACGGAAACAACAACTCAGCCACCGGTTGCGGGCAGACCGAAAACACCTGTTCCCTCTTCGATAGTTGCAGCTGTATATTCGGATTATTCCGAAAGCAGCAAATCCGAGCTTGCAAATTTTGCAAAGTTCGGATTCAATACTGTTATTTTCGACCTGAACGAAAAAAATGCCGACAAAGTTGCGAAACTCCTTGAAACGGCAAAAAGCTTTAATCTCTACCACGGCATAAGAGCTGATATATCCGAGAATTCTGATTATGCGGTCGCTTTTGTTGAACAATTCAATTCGGATTTCGTTGTTTTAAGCGGTACCGACGAAACTCTCAGAAAATATTATTCAGCAACATCCGAAATATGCAAAAAAATAAAAAACATCGATACCTTTATGCAAATCGGGCTTGAACCTGTTTATGTTTCTAAAGCATCCGCCTCTTTAACCATGCTCACTTCATTGAGCCACGCCGATTTTGTTTTTCTTACTCATAAAAGCGGTCAGGATTCAGCATTTGAAACAGCACAGACTTTATGGAACGAAAAGACAAGCCCTCTTTGGCTTTGCCATGACCTTAAAGGCATTTCCGCATATACAACAGACAAAGCATCCAAAATGATTGAAACCATATCGAAATCTGCCGATATGTCACTTTGCAAGGCGCTCGCTTTCAGTCCTTATTCCGAAATATCAAAAGCTTCCGGCACAAGTGCGGAAATAGTTCTGAATTACATTCAGAAGCGAGATACATATCTGCTTGACAAAGAGTTCAAAATAACAAACCACCAAAAAACAAGCTTCGCCGTTGAACAGTCATCGGTAACATTCAGCGGTACAAGCAGTCCCGCATATGACCTGATTTGCAATGGGCAGAAAATGACGGTTGCAAAAACAGGCGATTTCTCCGTTGACTGCAAGCTTTCGCCGGGTAAAAACACAATAAAATTTGAGCACAAAGGAAAAACCTACACATATGAAGTAACATACAAAATTAAGCTTCTCAAATCGGTTTCACCCTCTGAAGATATTTCTGTACCGGGTGACATGATGATAGAAGTTTCTGCCGTTGCCCATAAAAAGGCATCACTTACCGTTACATGGAACGGCAAAAGCTATCCGATGTCTCTTGCCGACAGTGCAAACGAAGAAGATACAATTGATAAGGAATCCGACTTCGGAACATTCACCGCTTCACTTACCGCACCTGCGGGAAAAGATAAGGTTCAGAAGCTCGGCAAATATAAGATTACCGCAAAATACAGCGGTCTGACCGAAACACTCAGCGGTGCGAATATTTCTGTCAGTGCCAATGAGATTATTTCACCTCCGCCTCCCCCGATAACAGAAAAGCCGACCACAACCACAACAAAGGTTGTTACCACCACCGACGCACCGGTACAATCAACAACAAGCAACAACGGTGCCCCTTCGGAATCGGGTGCGATAACAAACGAAAACTCCACAATTACCGAAGCAGAAACAAGCACTTCTACCGTACAGACTCCGACTCTTTCCGAAAAAGACAGACTTCAGAAATATTTCTATACGGAAAACTACGGTCTCGGAACCGCAACGATTTGCGAAATAATCGATGATTATGTCGAATCGTATCCGGGCAACACAACAAGTACGTTCTCTGTTCCCGACTGTTCTCCCCTTCTCAAAGGAACAGTTGACTATGTAAAGACCTCTTCCACCTTTGACGGTGACAAATATTACATTCTGTCATCGGGGATCAAGGTTGCAAACCAGAGGGACGAAAGACTTGCATCGGGCAAAGAGGGTTCAATAACCCATGTAAGCATCAAGAGCGGATATGTTATGCCGAAAAACAGCATCAAGGTTGTTTCAAGCGGAACATCAAACGACGAAACCGTTATAAGACTTGATATGAACAGACCTGTTGTTTTCAATGCAAAGCTTCTCGGTCAAACATACAGCAATTATAACAACCGACCCGTAAGAGTTTCCACTCTTAACTGCACGGGCATTGAATTTGTTTTCAGCGATACCGTTACCGCGGAGGGAAATATAAATGTTTCAAACGGTGTTTGTACGGGCGGAAAATGGTCTTCGGATTCGGCAAAATCAACCGTAACTCTTACCCTTGAGCTTGCAAACAAAGGCAAATTCTACGGTTTCCATTATGATTATGACAATGACGGCTATCTTGTTATAAAAATCAAGCACAAGCCTGCATCCTCTCTCAGCGGATACACCATCATGCTTGACCCCGGTCATGGCGGTCTTGATTCAGGTGCGGTATGTGCCGTTTCATCGTCAAGCTTCGGTCTTGAAAAGCATATCAATCTTTCACTTGCAACAAAAATAAAAGACCTGCTTGAAGCCGAGGGTGCAAAGGTTATTATGACAAGAACAACGGATAAATGGGTTTGCTACACCGACAGAAACGATGCTGTAAGAAACTCAGAACCCGATATGTTTATCGCCGTTCATTGCGATTCAAGCAACACGGCTTCTGCAATGGGCACTTCCGCATATTATTACAGAGCCTATTCGCAGCCGCTTGCAAAAGCAGTTCACGAAAGCATTGTGAACGCATATAAAACAAAGATTTATGCAGACAAGCCTGAAAGCACCTTAAGCAAGGTAAGCAGAGGCTCGGATTTTTATGCGTTCAGAGTAACGAGGGTTGAAGAATGTCCCGCAATCCTTATTGAGTACGGTTTTGTTTCCAACATTTCCGAATGTCAGGTTTTGCAGGATGCGGGCAACAGAGATATCCTCGCTGCCGCAACTGTTGACGGAATAAAAAATTATATCAGCGCAAACTGACTCTTTTTTCAATCTGCGAACAGATAAAATATGCGGGGATGCTAAGAAAAAACCAACCAATCGAGAAAAACGGACAAATCTGACCGAAAAGATTAAACGGTTTTTCAGAGTAATCCCACACATTCCAGCCAAGACCCACGTTCACTATCATTCCAACGGTGAATTCAAGTCCCGTTATAACTGCCGCACCGATAAGGCAGCGTGAAATCAGACCCAGTTTTTTGTTCTTATTGACGGCATTGAGTATCACGAGGACAAGTCCTCCCGTGAGTGCCATCGTCCAATGTGTATAGCCTCTTACGGCAACCTCAATCAGTCCGTAAGCAAATGCACCGATACCGAAACATATTAAATATTCTTTGAATTTCAATTTTCATCACCCGAATTACTATTGGCAAAAGAGGTGCTGTTATGCGGCATATGACCGCTTTGGTAAAACCTGCTTCATCAATTTGCAATCTGAAATGCAGTTATTGTTTTTATTGCGATGAGGCTGAAAAAAGAGAAAAAAACACAAACAAAATTATGAGCATTGATACTGCGGAAAATCTCATAAAAAAAATGTTTGTTTTCTGCGGTGAAAACTCCGTGCTGACTTTCATGTTCCAGGGCGGGGAGCCGCTTGTTGCGGGTCTTAATTTCTTTAAGAAATTTGTTGAAACAGCGGAAAAATATAAAACCGAGGGCAGTTTCATCAACTATTCTTTGCAAACAAACGGAACACTTATTGATGAGGATTTTTGTGAATTTTTCAAAGAAAACAACTTTCTTATCGGTGTTTCCGTTGACGGAGATAAACCTTTGCACGACAAATACAGAAGCAATTCCTTCGACATGGCAATGCACGGAACAGAACTTCTTAAGAAACACGGAGTTGAATTCAACATTCTTTCTGTCATAACATCAAAAACCGATGCTTCAAGACTTTTTGATTTCTATATTGAAAATGACTTCCGTGACGTCCAGCCGATTTACTGCCTTGATTCTTTAAGCGGCGAAAAATCGGATTACAGCCTTGGTGCAAAACAGCTTGCAAGGTTTAAGAAAAGGCTTTTCAATCTTTGGTTTGCAGAGGTTTCAAAAGGCAATCATTTCTATGTCAGAGATTTCGACAATCTCCTTTCGCTTCTCACAAAAGGTATTGCCGAACAATGCGGTGCAAGCGGAAGATGCAACGCTCAGCTTGTTGTTGAATCCGACGGCACTTGTTATCCCTGCGATTTCTATTGCCTTGATGAGTTCGAATGTGCAAACATCAACACAGCAGATATCAATGACATTTTAAACAGCGACGGTCTAAAAAAATTCTTTGAATTTGACGAAGAAAAAAACAGTCTTTGTGCTTCGTGCAGAGTTAAAGCTCTTTGCGGAGGTGGCTGCAAAAGATACAGAAAGCTTTATAATGAACTTTCGGGTTATTGCCCCCAGATGGATTTTATTCTTCACGCAATTGAAAAACTTCAATCTGTAAGATAGGAGAAAACAGCATGAATAAGCCAAACATTATTATTTATTTTTCAGACCAGCAGAGAGCCGATTCCGCAGGATGTTACGGTCAGAAGCTTCCCGTAACTCCGAATCTCGATGCCGTTGCAGAAGAAGGCACTCTTTTTAAGAATGCTTTTTCGTGTCAGCCCGTATGCGGTCCGATGCGTGCGTGTCTTCAAAGTGGTGTTTATGCTTCGCAGAACGGATGCTACAGAAACGATATAGCTCTTCCCACCGATACAAAAGGAATTGCTCATTACCTTTCCGAAGCAGGCTATGACACCGCATATATCGGCAAATGGCACCTTGCATCCGATAAAGATCACCGACTTGCAACAAAACCTACTCCGAAGGAACGCAGAGGCGGTTATGACTACTGGAGAGCTGCAGATATTCTTGAATTCACTTCTCACGGATATGACGGCTATGTTTTTGACGAAAACTGCAATAAGCTTGATTTCAAGGGTTACAGAGCAGACAAAATCAATGATTTTGCAATAGAATATGTCAAGAAAGACCATGATAAGCCTTTCTTTATGTTTGTTTCGCAGCTTGAACCTCATCATCAGAATGACCGTCTGCGCTTTGAATCTCCCAAGGGACTAAAAAACAAGTTCAAGGATTACGAGATTCCCGGCGACCTTAAGGGTACACTCGGCGACTGGAGACTGCAGATGCCTTCATACCTCGCCTGCTGCAACAGAGTCGATGAGAACTTCGGCAAACTCATTCAGGCACTCAAGGATGAGGGTATTTATGATAACACAGTTATTATTTATACATCTGACCACGGCTGTCATTTCAGAACAAGAAACTTTGAATACAAGCGTTCCTGCCATGAAAACAGCATAAAGGTTCCTCTTGTCATAACGGGCGGAGCTTTTACGGGCGGAGGAAGGATTGATTACCTTGTTTCGCTTATCGACCTTCCCGCAACTATCCTTGATATTGCCGGTGTTAAAATTCCCGAACACTTTATGGGAAAGAGTCTTACGGACAAAAAGGGTCATGAGAGTGTATTTATGCAGATTTCCGAAAGTCAGATAGGCAGAGCTGTCCGTACTGACAGATGGAAATACAGCGTATCTGCGAAAAATGAGGACAAGGCATTTGCCGATTATTACACAGAGGATTTCCTCTATGACCTCAAAAACGACCCATATGAAAGAACAAATCTTATTGATAATCCTGCATTTTCACAGACAAAATCCGAGCTTCGTGCAATTCTTCTTGAATATATGAAAAAAGCGGGTGAACCCGTACTTGACATTGTTGTGAAGTAAAAATCATTGAAATGCAGTCGATTGCAACCGCAGGTTGCGCAACTGCAAGCCACGGTTTATTGCTTTGCAACCGTCGGATTTGTTATCCTCATGTCAAAGGAGGAATCAGCATGAAACTTCATGAAAAGATTTATTATTGCAGAAAGAAATCGTGTATGTCACAGGAAACGCTCGCCGAAAAAATCGGCGTTTCCCGTCAGGCAATCAGCAAATGGGAAACAGGCGACGCGGTGCCCGAGTTAGCAAAACTGAAAGCTTTGTGCGATATTTTCGGAGTTACCGCAGACTGGATGATATCCGAGGATGAACCCGAAGAAACACCAAAGAATGAAGCTGTTGTTTATCACGACAGAATCAGCAAATTTGATGATATAACCGACAAAATAGCCGACGGTGCAGAAAAGCTCTTCAAAAAATACGCTTGGATTTGCGGTATAGCCATTATTATTATCGGTGTTTACCGTGTCATAAGCGCAATTATGCCTATGTTTACCGCAGGCGGATATATACCCGACAGTTTTATATTTTTTTCATTTTTTCACGCATTGATAGGTTTCGCATTTATCATCGGCGGAATTGTTCTCACTGTTGTTCTGAAAAAATGGTGCAGAAAAAACAATATATAATTTAAAATCCCGAACCGCAAAGGTTCGGGATTTGGTTTTTATCAAAATAAAACTTCAAAAACAAGACCGATTTCTTTGAAAAAAGCAACTAAATATCTATACACATCTCCGAAAACATTTTCGAGAATACCTATAAATGAGTTATCCGGTTCGGTGATTTCGTTGCCGTCTGTAAGCATCCATACCTGACAGGCATAGAAAGGATTGGCAGTACCAATCATTAGACCGTCATCCATTGCCGCAAAAGTACGCAGACCGTGGTTATAAGGATCGCCGAAACCGTTTGTTGTTATGGTTTCAAAGTTGATGCCGTCTTCGGTTACATAAAGGTCAAAGCCTCTTTCGGCATCCTTCATATAGTCTGCGGTTTCAAGGAAACCTTCAACAGTTTTAACAAGAGTTGAAAGTGCAAGTTCCGACTGAGGAGCAATCCTTGCGTTTTTGCCGTTAACCTTGTCCGATGCCATTTTTGCAAGTTCATTAACCGTATAATTATTATAGAGATACTTGAGATCGTCGATATCTTCATCACTTACCGACTGTGTTTCAACAGCATTTTCTTCTGCTGCGGTTGAAATTCCAATAAATGTTTTTATATATCCGATAAGACTTGCCCACTCCGAAGGAGACATTGAAAGAAGGTCACCGTTTGAGAACTGACCGATTGGTTCAAGAAGGCTGCTTGTGTCGAATGTGCCGACATAAAGCTTGCCGTTATATTCTTCCATTCTCCAGATATACTGGTTTTCATTTCTGCCGAAGCCCGAACCGAGACCCGACTTTCCGCCTTCGGGGAACATCTTGGTTGCATCGCCCATAATAAGCTCGATATCTTCGTTCTTATCCATTCTGTAAAGGCTTACGGACTGTTCAAGATTTCTGTTCATGAATGTGAAATCAGCCTTGAAAAGAATGTGTTCAAGAGGAATTTCCTCATCATTGTATTCGCCGATATAAAGATAATCATTATATACATAGATTACACCTGCACCTGCTCTTGTTCTTTCGGGGTCAATGCCGAAGGTATACTTTGCACCGTCTTCCTTGTCACCGATCACCGGACTCCATGTCCAGTCTGTTGCGGTTTCACCCATCTTACCCTTAACGAGTGCAAATGACTGCATTGTGTATTCGTCAGGCTTGTTGTCGGGAGTACCTGTGCAGATTGAAACATATAGATCGTCATTATACTCAACCATTTCCCAGATTGAACCGCCGTAGATGCTGTCAGGAAAATGATATGCAGGATAATCAAAAAGTTCCTGCTGGTCAGCAATTACAGTAAATGCTTCCTGACCTGCTGAGGGATTTGATGAAATAAGAATCTGTGCACCGCCAAGAGTTACCATACTTACGATGAGGTAATCTTTATAAGCGCAAAGACCTCTGATACCGGTGCAGATACCCTGAAGATATGCCTGATAGTAATCCTTCTGATTGATGCCTTCATAAACAATTGTGCATTTATCATTGTTGTTGGGATCAACCTCGATAATCTTAGGCAGGCCGTTAACCGAACCGCAGAAATAAAGCTTGTCATTGAATTCGCAAGCGTTTCTGAGCTGAACATTGTGACCTGTTGTTGACTTGCTCATAAGAACGGTTACTTCATTTGTCTTTGTGTTGATTTTGGTGAGAACACCGCCTGTGTTTCCGCCGTCAGGTTCACCTGTGTAGAAATGGCCGTTGAACATAACATCAAGTGTTGCGTTCATTTCCGAAGGGTCGAATTCGTTGCCGAGAACGGAATCCATAAAGCCGAGAGTAAGACCGAGAGAATTATAGTTTGTTGAAACATAAATACAGTCGCCGTAAGCGATGGCAGACCAAGCATAGTTCTGACCTCTGTCACCCTGACCGTTATCCTTTGCGGAAACGGCACCCTCACCTATGTAGTCAACGATTCCGTCAACCTCACCGAGACCCTTGTCCGGATGTGAAATCTTTGTGATTTCATATTCGCCTGAATTGTATTTAACTTTGCCTTCAAAAGCGAATGATCCTGTTGCCATACCGAACAAAACGGAAACGGCAAGTGCAATGCTGATAATACGTTTGAATTTCTTCATATTTTTTACTCCTTGTCTCTTGCAGTATAACTGCTTGTATACAAATTTTAATTATTCTATGTTGCATATAAGTTAGAAAAATATTATCAAAGTGTTAACAGACGCTTAATTCATATGTACAAAATCATATATTTGTCTGGTTTTATGTTTTATTTTGCAATATTATTCCATCTTAAGAAATATTTGGCTGTAAGATACTTCAACTGAAAAAAGAGAACCGACCCAATGGGCGGGGTTCGTAAAACAGTTTTTGTTTGATTTCTGAAAATTAATATTTTCAAGGTTCGGCGTGACTTCGGTCACCCCGTTTTCTTTTGCATAAGTTCATTCAACGGTATGAATCCGATAAAATCATATTCGATTGAAATACTTTGTTTTCGTTTGCCGCTTGACTTGTCAGCTGCTGAAACATAAATCTTTTTTACAAGTTCCCTTAAAGCATACGGTGTAAGCGGAACTCCGTCAGCATACTTTGATGCAAGCTGAATGAACTTTTCTAAATTTTCTGTCTGTTGTTCCTGTACTTCGATATTTTTCTGTAATGTTACCAACTCTGACTTAAGCTGCGATTGTTCTTCTTCGTATCGTTGACTCATCATTTCAAACTTTTCATCTGAAAGTGTGCCTTTTGCGTTATCCTCATAAATCTTGATGAACAATCGGTCAAGCTCTGCGATTCGCTTTTCATTCTGTGACAACTGTTTCTTCCATATTCGGAGCTTTTCTTCGCTCTCAACCAAAAGTTTCTCGGTCATAACTTCCCTGAAATGCTGCTCGTATCTTGCAACATATGATACAACGGCATTCATGTGTGATTGCACCAAATCTTCAAGAACGACGGAACGAATAAAGTGGATTTTACACTTATCTCTGTGCTTGTGGTGTACGGAACACTCAAAGAAAGATTGCTCAAACTTTGAATTGTTGCTTGCACAGAAATACATCTTCTCACCGCAATCGCTACAATACAACATTCCTGAAAACATACTGCTTTTTCCGGTTTTTGTCCTTCTGTGACGGTTCTGACGGATTATCTGTACCTTTTCAAACACAGAATCATCAATTATTGCTTCGTGAGCGTTTTCAAAAATCGCTTGGTTTTCTTCGGAATTTTGTCTTTGTTTTTTATCCCATATTGAGTTGGTATAGGTTTTGAAATTTACAATACAGCCTGTATATTCTCTGCGTTCGAGAATGTTAACAACGGTATTTACGCTCCAATGACATGGATTTTCAGACAAAGGATTTGGTGAATTGATTCCTTGCTTTCTTTTGTAAGCAGTAGGATTCAATATGTTATCTGCCATTAACTGATTTGCAATCTGACTCGGACCTCTGCCTTCCATACACATATCAAATATTCGTCTGACTACCATAGCGGCTTCTTCATCAATAATCCAGTGTTTCGAATTGTCAGGGTCTTTCTTGTAGCCGTATGGAACATTTACTGTCAGCGGAACACCTTTTTCACCTTTGGCTTTTGTAACCGCACGGATTTTTCTGCTTGTATCTCTCGCATAGAATTCATTGAACCAATTTTTGATTCCAGCAAAATCGTTGTTCACACTGTTCGGGTCGCTTGTATCAAAATCATCGTTTATTGCGATGTATCTGACACCGTGTTCGGGGAATGTGAAATTGGTGTAAAGTCCCGTGAGAGATGAATTTCTTCCGAGTCGGCTCAAATCCTTTGTGATACAAACCGCAACATTTCCTGCTACGATTTCATCAAGCATTGCCTGAAATCCAGGTCTGTCAAAGTTTGTACCTGAATATCCATCATCAACAAAGAATGTGGGATTCGGAAAACGGTGTTCTTTTGCGTATGAAAGTAACATACTTTTTTGATTCGAAATCGAGTTTGATTCACCCGCTAACGCATCCTCTTGTGAAAGTCTGCAATACAAGGCTGTAATTTTATTTGTTGCCCTTGACATTTCTGTATCCTCCTTCGGTTGGGCAACTGTCTGTACAGGATTGGTCGGGTTCATTATATCATCATTAAATTGATTTGTCATTCTGATTCCTCCATTTTTTCGGAAATATTTTTTGACTTTATGCGTTCAAGTTTTCCGACGATAGGTTCATCACCTTCGTATGTACCGAAAACCGTGTAGAGTGTTCCACCGATTTCCTTGTGGATTGTCAGTTCGGGAATCCAATATGCGGATATGTTTTTTACGATGATATTATCGTTATCATCAAAACGAATGGTGTTATTCATAAATTAATTCCTTTCTATTCAATAATTTCTTGTTTTGTTTTTTGTGTGGACTGCCGTGATTGTTCTTGTTCCTGATACTTAACATTTGCAAGAACTTTTGAAATGATAAATTTTGCTCGTTTGAGTTCTTCAAGGCTGCCGTAGTTACTTTCAATCAAAGTGACATCGACGGCTTTTTGTTTTTGTAGTTTTTCGAGTTCGGCTTTTAATGATTTAGTTGTTGCGTTCGGATTTTCATCAACCCATCGCTTTGCTCGGTAGAAAGAATTTAACTCCTTACTGTGTTCGATTTTGAATTTATCTCTGCCGAATTTCTTTTTGCTGTATTCATCCGCAACAGATTTATATTTCGCATAATCGCCAAGAAATTTAATTCCTTTTTTGAGTTCTTTGATATTTTCTTCGGCGGTATCGATACGACTTTTGATTTCAGAAACTTCTTCAATCATCTCCCATAAAGAATCGGCGGAAGTTATGTTATGTTGCTGAAGAAAACGAAGTGTTTTTGAAACTTGCTTTAAATCAATTGCCAAATCTTTGTTGTAATAATATTTGCTCTTACCGCTGTGAGCTTCTTGGCGGGAATTCAGATAGTCGATGAGAATATCTGCGATGGTCGGTTCTTTTTCTTCTTTGAGTTCAGAGATAATTTTCTTGATTTCTTCAATCCAAGATTTCAATTCTGCAAGTGCTTTTCGTAAATGTTTTCTCACAGAGTTGAATTTAACAATATCCCGATTCAGAGTGCCGAGAATTGTTTCTTCACCTCTGCGTTCCATTTCCGATGCAGCGGGTCCGAGATGAACGGTTGGCACTAAATCAATTCCTTGCCGTTCATAAGAACGCATATCAATTCTTTCGGGTCGGTTGTTTTTCTCGAGATATTCGTTAACTTTTTCTTCCCATGCGTGCCGCCAGATTTCTGCGTTTTCTTTTTTGTTCCAATCAACTGTATCTTCACGGTGTTCGCCGATACGGTTGCCGTGTTCGTCGAGGTCATAAACCTTTCTGCACTTCGGAAGCCACTTTCCGTTTTCATCAATCGCTCGCATAGTCAGCATAATGTGCGTATGCGGATTGCCGTCACCTTTATCGTGAACGGCAAAATCGCAACACATTCCTTTTGAAACAAATTGCTCATAGCAATAATTTCTGACAAGCTCTGCATACTGCTCTGTTGGAATTTCTCTCGGAAGTGCGATGATAATTTTTCGGGCGAGTTGAGAGTTCCATTGTGTTTCAACTTTCTCTGCAGAGTTCCATAGAGTTTCTCTGTCGTGATATTCTTGCGGTGCGTTTTGAGGAAGAAGAATTTCAAAGTGGATGACTTCGTTTTGTTTTCGTAAATAGTTTTTTGTTCGGTTATCATATTCCGAGAAAAGTTTGGAGCCGCTTTGGTAAGCGGCTCCTGCAACAGCGGATTTGTTTTCACTCCGCTTTTGTATTGATATTTGAAAATGAGTACAAGCTATTTTTTATCACTCTCCATAAAATTTAATTTGGGGTAGACGAAGTCGCAGGGGTGAAACCCTTGTCTGATGAAATCAGTGGAACTGCGTTCCGAGTATTTTTGAAGAAAATCGCAATGACACCTACGGGGTCCCCGAAAAGTTCAAAAAACTTTTTGGGGAAGAGGAAGAACAACGGAGTGATTGAGTTTTCGGGCAAACAAAGTTTGAGGCACGGAAACGAAAGATACGCAGCATGTTCTGACGAGGTGTATAATTGCGCACTTTTACAAAGTGGCGTTTTCGTTGCTCTCTCTGAATTGTTCAATCGCTTTGCCGACTGCTTCAGGATGAAACGCAATTTTCAGAATTGTTTCAACCTGCTCGTCGGTCAGTTCGTTGGGACAACCGAGAAATTTTTCAAGCATTGCCCCACGGGTGCAGAGTCTGTGAGTGCGTTCTTTCCGTGTAAGTAAATTTATCTGCGACTCATAATATTTGCTTTTATTATGCAATACTTTCAGTTCTGCTTCTCCCTTCGCTTTCATTTCACGAAGTTCGTCAATGGATTTGTTTTTTAGATTTTGGTTTGACATTAATTTTTATCTCCTTTGTTTATCCCGTTCTTTTTCGCATTCTCACTCAAACTGTTTCTGCGTTCTTCTGAATACGGTGCGGTGAGTCTAAAACTCAATCTGCCTTTCTGAATTTCAAAAAGCAATCCGCCGTGTTCGTCATCGTCCGTCAGCTTGCAACAGTCGGGATACTGTTCGCTGAATTCTGAAAGTCTGTTTCGTAAATCCGTATTGTGCGTGCGGACATCGATGATGTCACTTTCTTCGTTGAAACAGATAACAGTATCTTTCTGACGTTTTGTTAATCCTGTTTTCATAGTTTCTCCTTTCTGCTGGATATCGGCTGATTTTTGTTGTTTTTTCTCGGTTCAAGAGCCGTAAAAAGCACCATGTTTTTCGATGCATTTTCTCAAAACGATGCGTTGGTCGTTTGAAACATTTCTATCGTCTCATTTCTGAAATCCTCCTTTCGGGTATCAAAAAACAGCCACGAAATTAATCGTGACTGTCTTCATCTGTTTTTTCAGTTTTCTTAGATTTTTTCTTTTTTGAGTGGGTGTCGAGAAATTCTCCGTAATGCATAGTAACAAATTGTTCGTAGGCTGTTGCTAATTTTTGAATGCGTTTATAAATTGCACTCGGTGTTTTGTATCCGAAAAATGCCGCAATCTGTTCAAGTGTGCATCCGTCCATACGCATCTGTAAAATCTGTCTGTCCTTTTCGTCGAGTGCTGATGTGAAAGTATCGACTTTATCTTTCGCAAGAATTTTTGTTTCAAAATCCTCACGTGGTGAAGGTAAATGAATCAGCAATTCTTCACTGATTTCTTCGTCTGACTTGATTGCTTCATCAAGAAAAATGGGCTTTTTGTTATCGTTCCACGAACAATACCACTTGTTGATGAAATCTCTTTTGTATGTGTTTTTTCGTTCACTGTAATCTTCCATCTGACGATTCTTCCATACTTCATCAATCATCGGTTGCCAGTTCTGTTCTGCAACAATCATATCCGTAAGGTTGCCAATGAGATTACTGAATTGCTGATATGTAAGCCACGGAATTTCCATATCCTTCGGCATCGTAAACAGCTTTTGAAAACTCCATTCCATTTCTGTTTCAAATTTGTTTCGGAAATGATTCTGGATTGCATAACACAAACGCCACAGAGGAAAATCGCCCGAATAGCTTGTCCACTTACCGGGAATATCGCCGTAACCGTTACTGCGAGGCACCTGAATAAACTGCCATACAGACCAAGCATAACAATCCCAGATGAGTTCGAGAAACGCATCGTCTTTTATGAGATTATCATATTTATCCGTACGAAGAACATCATACGGACTTCTCGGAATTTCAAGATACTGCTTGCGTTTTGAAACCAATTCTTTCGGCAACGCATAGAAAAGCGGAAGCCATGCAAGATTGCTATCCTGCGGAATTGTTATTATCTGATTCGGGAGCACAACAATAAAACTGTTCTTGACATTATCAGCCGTAATCAATCACCACGTTTCGGAGAATTATTTCACCCCTTCACTTATATATGGAGTGAAATCAAATGAATTTTTCCTGAATTTTGAAAATTTTTATTTTTTCGTAAAAAGCATCGGTTTGCTTCAGAAAAAATTACCCACTCACTTATATATGGAGCGAAGTCGGATAAATTTTTCCTGTTTTTTCAAAATATTAAGTTTACTCTTCGCTTGGTTGAGATGAAACATTTTGTAAAATCTTTTCGTCCCAAGAAAAACCGTTTACTTTCTCAACCAATTCATCTATGTCTTTGGCAAGTTTTTTACATAATTTATAATCAGAAGGTTTTATTAAACCTTGAGAGTTAATAGACTCAAAAACTCCGCTTATATCACTAGAAGCTGTAGCACTGCCTGAAACAAACTCATTTATTGCTACAACACCTTTGCAGATTTCTTCGTAGTCCTCAAAAGTCGTGATATCTTCTTTGGAATATTTACAATATCGATTCATTGACTGTTTTATAAAATATGAGTTGCTTAAACAATCAACAATATCAATAAAAATCTGTTTTATTAAGTTATAGTCGATATTTTTTTCTTCAAGTGATTTTAAATACAACTCAACATTATCATCGATTTCTTTAAATTTCGCCATTAATTGACTGCACAAAAGGGAAATATAATCGCTTTCTTTTTCATCATCAAAGGCAAAATCTTCATCGGTCAGCAAACGTCGATCTATTTCAAATTTATCATTGCTAATCACAAGCTCATAACAATCAATGTTTTTGTCTTTACATATATCCCATAATAGCTGCTTGCATAATAAATCTATATCCACACCAAAAGTAATTGATTTGATATACGGAAAATCAATAAATAACGGTTTGTTAGGTTCTTGAGTTACATTTATTATGCGCCACTCTTCCTCGTATTTCCAACAAGTGTTTTTTGTTAATAAATACGAGAAAATTGAATCCATATTAGCATCGCCCGATACCAAGGTGCGAAGAGAATAGTCATAACCGGCAATACCCAAATCATGCAAAGTAACAGTTGGTCGCACTGTAGAATATGTAATCGGATAAAAGAATCCAAAAAAACTGTTTGCTTTTTCTAAATCGTATTCGACACAGATTCCTTTATAAGAATTCGCATAATGAGACCACATCAGCTGATTGTTCCAACCGCTAACAGAGAAACATGAGATTGTAATTGTTGATAAAAAGTGCTGAAGCAATGGAAAATATTTGTCTTTTTGAATTTCTTTTGCGGTATCAAGCAATGCGTCAAGATGGGTATCAATCTGCATGAAAGAAAGCAAGGCATCTTCATTAATATCTATATCTCCCATATTCGAAACAACAAAAGCCAAAGCCAAAAACACATCTATTGAAAACTTTGCCTTAATATCTTTGGGGGCTTTTGAATAAACAGTTCTATAGTTTTGAATAACGAATCTGTTCAATGTCAGGTGACATAAATGCATTTCTTTTTGCTTAGATAGTAAATATGTTTTTATCTTTTTTATGATAAGCAATACTTCGGCGAGTTGCCCAAAAGCTTTATGTTTTAGTAACACTTCGATAACAGTTCTGAAGTGTTGATTACCTATTTTTAATGCATCCAACACGATAGAAATACATTCTTCGAATATTTTTTCAGCAGAAAAACCTATCATCGAGTCAAATGGATCATTCATATTAAGTGGTGTTTGTGAATATACAACCCCATGTCTAATGTTTTCAATGTCATAAATCGTTTCGGCTGTTCTGCGACAAGGGCGGTACTGATAAAAGAGATTTCCTGCTTTTGAGATTGCTTTTTTCATTGATGGAAAATCTAATTTGATATTTTGATTCATTTTTCTTCTCCTCGCAAGCAAACAAATGTTCGTAATGTATTTTAATTCATTTTTTCGATATTGTCAAGGACTAAATTAACAAAGCAGGCAACAACGAAAAATGTTGCCTGCAACCGTACAACTCACACAAAAAACTTTTATGTATTAGTTATTAATCGACACATAAGGTTCTGTTATTTTTATAAATTCTTTCATTGCTTCATTATAATGTTTTTTACCACATTCATCACAGCCTTTAGCTCCGCACATATTTTCACAGCCGTTAAACAAAAGACCTTTAGCTCCGAGCAAATAGTATATTTTTTCTTTGCCGAAACCATTTCTTTCACAAGGTACAGTTAAACAAATATTCATTTTTTCTCCTTTCCTTCAACAGAAATATTTGTTGAAAAAATATAATGAAAACCTCCATTGATTAAATTATATCAGGTCTCGAAAATTGTAGTCACCCCCTTATCATTATTAATATTACTAAATCTTTGATATGGAATGTCATACCCCTCTTACACATTTTTTGCATTATTTTCCCTTATTGCTATCCCCAATATAAAGGTTTATAATTAAATTGAAAATTTTCCAAAAACTTTTGTTACATTTTGATTTTTTGTTGACTACATAATGAAGGCTGATGAAAGGAGTGAGGATAATGAGCGAAAAGAAGCGAGCCGACGCATTACTGCAGGAATGCTACGACCAATACCGCATCAAACTTTTCAATTATTGTCTGTCACGCCTTGACGGTTCACGGGAGGCTGCAGACGACTGTGTGCAAGAGACCTTCATTGTTTTCTATAACAAACTTCTCGACGGAGAAGAATTTGAAAATCCGAGGGCGTTTCTTTATCGGACAGCCGATAATTTCGTGAAACGGCAAAAGCAAAAAGATGCCGTTGAGTCAAAGCGAAGTATACCGCTTGAAGACGCAGAGAATGTCGGAGTCACGGATGAATATTTATCACGGCTTGACCTGATTGACTACGAGGAATGCGCAAAAATTCTTCTGAATCTTCTGACCGATGAAGAAAAACAAATCTATGATTTGCGATACATACAAAGAATCGGTGTTGAAGATATTTCAGAACAACTCGGAATTTCAAGACCTGCCGCATCGATGCGGTTAATGCGATTACGAAACAAGATTAAAGATATGGTTTATTCTTTTGATATTGAAAAGAAAGGAGGCTGACGGAATGATGACAGTAAGCAGAGAAATTTTAATGCACCCCGATTTTATAACGAATCTCGCTGATGAGCTTTGCGAAATGCTCGAAGCAATTATCGATGCAGAGTTCGACAAAGGCGATGACACGGATTTTGATTTTATTGATGAATGTGCAGATGCGATAAACGCAATCCGCTCGGGTGATGAATCGCAGATTCTTCCCCTTATTTCACGCAAGGATTTCTTAAAGAAAGTCGGTATAAAGACCGAGAGCAAATTCAAAGTTTGGGTTGCGGCTTGTGCGGCTATTGCAATTCTTTTCACTGCAGGCACACAGATTGAAGTTGAAGAAAACATTTCAATTATTCAGGCGCTTTCGGGCATCGTTTCGGATTTCTTCACGAACACAAAACAGGTTGAAGAGATAACAACTCAGCCTGTAACAACTTCCACAGTGAAGGAAGCAAGTTTAATTAATATCAGCGTTGAAACAACTCCTGAATTCAAGACGGAATATTATGTCGGAGAAAAGTTCAGCGACAACGGACTCAAAGTTTTCGGCGAATACGATAACGGTGAAAAACGGCTTGTCCGCATTGAGGATTATACCGTTGAGGTTTCCGACACATTCGGCACAAAACCGAAATATGAAACTGTTAAAATCACCGCTGCAGGCTTCACACAAACTCTTGAAGTGAGAATCATCGAAAGCATTGAAACAAAAAAACTGAATTCTGTTTATGCGATATTCCCCGAAGATTTCACTTTCACGGCGAAAGATCTGAACAACATTAATCTTTCAGAAATGCAGGTTTATGCGGTTTACAGCAACGGCGACGAAACGGAGCTTTCCGCCGATGAATACGCACTGGATATTGAAATTGAAAAGAACTTGTTCAAAGAAGAAGCTTTTGTGACAATCAGCTATGAAGGATGTTCATGTTCATTTATGGTATTTAAGGAATAGCTTGATTATGAATTTATCATAAATCAAGGGAGGTTATTCTATGAAAAAACTTATTAAAAAATTATTGATATTGGCAGTTGTTGTGGCAATGGTTGTTACTGCAATGCCGTTGACGGGAATAGATTTCAGAGATATTTTTGCCGTTGCCAAAGCGGAAGTCTACAAAAGCGATGCACATAAGGTTTACGGCGACTATATCTATTATGTTGACGAAGACAGAGACGGACCGTGTGTTTGCCTGGTTAAATACACGGGAAGTGAAAAAAGCATTGTTGTTCCCGATAAAATCGAAGGATTGACCGTTAAATGGATAGACGATGAATGCTTCAGCTATAATGGCACATCAACATCGGAATACAGCAGTTATGAAGGATATATTCCCGCAAACCCGGCACTCAAAGAAATTGAAACGGTTGTTTTACCCGAAACAATAACGATTATTGGATATGATGTATTTGCAATGTGCAAAAAGCTTACATCCGTAAATATTCCAAGTTCAGTAAAATCTATAGCAGGTGATATATTCTACGGCTGTGAAAATCTCAAGGAAATCACTATTCCGGGAAAAGACATTTCATACAATGACCGTGCTTTTTACGGGAGCTCTATAGAAAAGATAAACCTTACCGAAGGAATAACAAAAATCAATAACGGAATGTTCAACGGTACAAAAATAACTGACGTTATACTTCCTTCATCGGTTAAAAGTATTGCAAAAGCTGCTTTTCAGAACAGCAAAGTAAAGTCGGTAACCATTAACGGTACTTTTTCAAAAAATGCTGTTGACCCCTATGCATTTATGGACACTTCTGTAAACAAAAGCATTGAAGATTTTTATTTTAAATATTCTGACGGAGCAGCTTATCTTGATTCATATGATGTAAGCTATGATGAAGAAATTGGTTACTGGCACTTTAAGGTAATCCCTCAGAACACATCGACAATTTACAGCGACCAATCTTTTGAATATTACATAAATGAAAACGGTGAAGCTGTTCTCACAAAATACACAGACACAAACACATATATCAAAATTCCTGAATATGTAGGTTTTGTCGGAATCAATTACGGGATAGTGACAGAGGTAGGAAACGGCACTTTCACGGACACAGCCGTAACAAGAGTTGATTTACCCGATACTGTAAAAAGAATAGGAAACAAAGCTTTTTACAATTGTAAGACTCTTGAAACCGTTAATATTCCTGATTCTGTTGAAAAAATAGGGAATTACGCATTTTTCGGATGCAAAGCACTCCAAAGCATAACTCTTCCCGAAACATTAAAAGGCATCGGACTCGCAACTTTTTATAATTGCACCTCACTCAAATCATTGAACTGGCCGGAAAACATCAAACAAATCCCTGCCATGGCATTTTACAATTGCAGAAGCCTTGAAGATTTTAGTGTTTTTAAAAATGTTGAGATTATTGCAGGGCGTGCATTCACAAGCTGCATATCGTTAAAAGTTGATGATTTCGGCAGCAAGCTTAAAGAAATCGGTGACAAAGCGTTTTCCTCCGTAACATCAAGCGGTCAAGCCGGCACAGCAAATATCACAGCAACAAAGCTACCCGACAGCCTCGAATATCTTGGCTCGGAAGCGTTTCGCGCCTGCGAGACACTTACCGAAATGACAATTCCCGGAAGCATCAAGACCATAGGAGAAGATGTTTTCAGGCTTTCATCTATCGAAAAAGCAATTATATCCGCACCGATTAAAGAATTGGGCGAAGGTATGTTTTATGTAACACCTCTCAAATCCGTTGTTCTTCCTGACGGACTTGAAAAAATCGGCGACTATGCATTTTGCGGCACACCGCTTGAAAAAATTGCTTTACCCGACACGGTAAAGCACATCGGCGCAGGTGCTTTTGAAGGCTGCGAACAGCTTGAATACTTTGATGTTCCACCTCTTGTCACCGAGATAGGTGATTACGCTTTTGCAGGCTGTCTCAAATTTGAGAGCATCGTTATTCCGTCAACCGTAAAGGTTATAGGCAAGTCGGCTTATGACTGCTGTGACAATCTTAAGGAAATCACCATTGAAAACGGAGTTGAGGAAATAGGCGATTCCGCGTTTTCATACTGCATCGCAAAAGAAATCACCATACCCGAAAGTGTATATAAATTTGGTAAAGAAATTATATTTGGTTCCTCTGTTGAAACGGTATACTTTAACGCGGTCGACTGCTATCGCCCGAAAACAACCGTAACTCTGGCACTGGATAAAAGAGCAATATTTGACTGTGATACACTTAAAAAGATTGTTTTCGGCAACAAAGTCAAATCTATCCCTTACCGTCTGTCTTATATGTCCGATACTCTTGAAGAAGTTGTTTTTTCAGACAGCATTGAGTATATATCAACCGGTGCGTTTGAGGGATGTTCAGCTCTGGAAAAGATTGAATTGCCCAAAAATCTGAAAGAAGTGAACGGTCGGACTTTTTATAACTGCACAAACCTTTCTGAAATTGTTTTTTCCGACAGTATTGAATATATAGGTCCGAATTCTTTTGAAGGATGTACTTCTCTTACTGAAATAACTCTGCCTGAAAATCTCAAGGAGTATTATTGTACCGCTTTCAAAGGATGTTCCGGAATCAAAACCGTGAATTTCAATGCAATAAACTGTATTTTTAAATCTCTCACAATAATTGAAGGCAAAGCGGCATATTACTCACCTTTCATCGGACTTAAGTCACTCGAAACGATCAATCTCGGTGGAAACATAAAAGAGCTTCCTGCATACCTTTTCTGCGGAATTGATTCAATAGACGAAATTGTTCTTCCATCAACGGTTACGGATGTTGGCGTATGGGCATTTGCATTCAGCAGTATCACAAACTTTAAAGGTTCAGATAACCTTGAAAGCATTGAAGAATCCGCGTTCTACGGCTGTGAAAATCTCGAATCAGTAGATATCGGAAACAATATTATGCTTATCGGTGCAGGTGCTTTCACCGGTTGCGATAAGCTGACCGAAATTTATATTCCCGATACCGTAACTAACATTGAAATGGATGCATTCAAGAATTGCTCCGCACTTCATACCGTTCGTATGTCACCGAATGTTGACTATATACCCCGTGAAGCATTCTATAACTGCAAAGAACTTTCAACTTTCACTTGGGATGCAGAAAGCAAACTTGTCGGCAGACTTGCTTTCGGTAACTGTGTGAAGCTCACCGATTTCGATTTTATGAATGTTGAAAAGCTTTATGTTAACAGTTTCCTCGGAAGCGGTGTGAATGTTGTTCAGCTTGGCGAAAGTGAAAACGAATCAAGCCGTACTCCGCTGACAACAGTTG
Source organism: Acutalibacteraceae bacterium (assembly GCA_045531035.1). Classification (GTDB taxonomy): domain Bacteria; phylum Bacillota; class Clostridia; order Oscillospirales; family Acutalibacteraceae; genus CAG-177. Next base: position 43,846 of record JAZSDF010000070.1, read on the forward strand.
AAGTTCAGAGCTTTATGGACTGCGATAACCTTGCAACCCTTGGCATCGGCGGTAATGTTACAACAATCAAAACTCAGGCATTTGCAAACTGCGAAAACCTCGAAACAGCAGTTATCGCAGACAGCGTAACCGAAATTGCAGATGATGCTTTTGACGGTTGCGACAAACTCACAATTTATTGTGCTGAAAACTCCTATGCACATTCATATGCACAGACACAGGGCATCAGAGTCAGCACTTTCGTTATTGCACCTATTCCCAACCAGACCTATACAGGATTCGAAATCAAACCCGAAATCTCTGTTTCAGCATCGGGTGACAAGCTTGCTGAAAACGTTGATTTCGGTGTAACCTATGCCAATAACATCAATGTAGGCAATGCCGATGTTACCGTAAAGGGCAAGGGCGATTTCAGAATGTTTGCAAGCAAGGCAAAGTTCACAATCGTCACAAAGAATATTTCTGCTGTAACCGTTTCTCCCATTGCTGACCAGCCTTACACGGGTTCAGCTGTTACTCCCGAAATCACTGTTACTGACGGCATAAAAGTTCTTCGTGAAGGTACCGATTATACCGTAACCTATGCAAATAACGTTAATGAAGGTACGGCAACTGCAACAATAACGGGTATCGGCAACTATTCGGGCACCGCAACAACCAATTTCCAAATCTCAAAGGATGCGGAAGAATCCGGATTCTTCGCAAAAATCTTTTCATCTATAAGCTCGTTCTTTGCAAGAGTTATTTCATTCTTCGCTTCAATATTTATGTAATCAAAGGAGGATTGCTATGAAAATAATAGAGAAAATTCTTACTGCCGCAGTAATTGCAACTGTTTCTGCTTTTGTAATCGGTTTTGTAATATGGGCGGCTCTTTCCTTTTTCGGCAATCCTCTTGACAGAAAAAATATCCGAAATGTCGCTGAGCAATACCTTGCCGAAAACTATTCTGAAATGAACCCCTCAATTGTTGATATTGATTATTTTGACACTCCCGTCGAAGGTCCTTATCATGTTGAGGTACATCTTGAAAAAACAGGCAGAACATTCTGGCTTCATTATTCTAAATCAGGTGATCTCGAATGGGATACATATGATTATTCTTTGTATGATGAAAAATACGGTGAAGAATACTTTGAAGAAGGTCTTTACTCGATAAGAGATAATATCGGCGTTCCAAAAAATGAAAAGCAGAAAGCGGTTATAGCGGTTATCAACTTTGATTTTGAAATTCAGAACGGCGGTTTAGCTCAGTATTTAATCAATGAAGAGAATGAGTATATTGAAAAAATCGTTGATTATCTCCGAATGCTCGGTGCAGAAGAACAAGCAACATTGCTTGAAACGTTCATGACAGAAAACGATATTGAATTCAAATCTGTTGAAACCGGCAGCATTGAGGAAAGTAGTGAGTTTGAACAAAGCAAACCTTTTGATGAATTCAACGATGCCTATATGGAGATTTACATTCCCGAAGGTGAATACGAACCTTATCTGAATTTTTTGGTAATCAATTATATTCAGGATAACATTGAGGATTTTTAAAATGAATAAGATTAAATATGTTGTAACAGCCGTTGCTCTGTTAATGATTACTCTTGTTTTCTCTTCGTGTTCAAACTGGACAGTCGAACGGTATATCTATGAATATCACCGTGAGAAATATGAAGCAGAGGATTTCTTGCCCACAGGTTTTGCAAGCTACGACAGTGTTTACTATGACTATGATAAAGATATATTTTTCATATTTGAAACAAACACAATGACAGTTAAGGCAAAATATGATGATTTCTACATTGCCAAGAAAAACGAAGTTGAACAAACTTATAAGTTCCTGACCGAACCGATTGAATCCGATATGCTTGAAGGACACTATACCATTCCCGTAACAGAATTTGAGTATAAAGGCTTTCAGATGCGAGTTGCCGACGGCGGTGAATACCCCAAAAAGTTCGGCATTGTCGGTTATAACGATGAAACAAAAGAAATTGCGTATCTTTGGTTCTATGACCCCGATTTGGATTTCATTTCGGAACCCGATCAAGATAAAGAGCAGGCAATGATTGAGTTTGTTGAAAATAATTTTAAACTGTAAATTCCATTAAAAAAATTAAAGCCATACACCTTGATTAAAAGTCAATGTGTATGGCTTTGAATTTATTATTCAATTATTTTTCAAAACATCCGTAATTGATTCAAGCAATATTTCTGTATCAGTAGCCCCTGTGTTCCATATTTCAATCAATACATTGTCAATGCTGAGTGTTTTATAATAAACAGTTCTGTCTTGTTGCTCGTAAACTATTCCGTTCGTTGTTTCGGAGTATTCATATCCCGAAATTCCGTTGTATTCAATTCGTTCTAAGCAAGCATCCGTTGCATTTTCTTTACTGCTAAATAAATGAATTATAAACGAAACTGAATCACCCTTAAAAATGACGCTGTCAACAAATCCGTCTGCTACACCATCAAGATATGACAGTTCGTCGCTGATTGAAAGATTATGCTCTGCAAATATTTCTTCAAATTCAGATAACGGTAAATTCTTGATTTCTGCCTTTTCAAGCGATTCGGAAACAGATTCTGTTGTTTGCTCGGGTATGTTCTTGTTTTTTGCGTTATGAGTAAATGCAAAAACAAGCATCGAAATGAGTGCCGCAAACCAAACTATTAGAAAGATATATTGAGGCAATGCGGAAGGTCTGTATCTTGTTTTGTTTTTAAATTCGCCGGTTTCCCAATTATCTGCATAATCAGCAAGCTGTTGAGATTCAAGGGTTGTTGTTTCTGCATTCTGAATCTCGCTGAAATCAAGTTCCTTTGCTGTCTTTTTGTAAATCAGACCAATAATAAACGAAGCGACAAAGATAACGGGAATAACGATTTTTAAAACATTAATAACCGAATCAAAAGCATTAGTAGCCAATCCGAAACTGCTCAATGCCATTCCCGCAAGAGAGGGCAACAATAAAATATAATAAGCCCATATTATAAGTTGAGTTTTATGCGGATTTGGGGAAGTGTCAATTAACCAAGCATTTATTCCACTGTGTCGCCTGTGCATCCTTAAATTTTCTTGCTGATATCTTTCAACATCACTTTCTCTTTTGTGAGATGAATGATACACCGCTTTCCATATCCATTTAAGGCTTAAATCTGTAATAGGAACAAAGAGTCCGAAGCATATCAGTCTTATGATTTCGTTTGACATTTTTCTTCCTCCTTACAATTATTGTTTCTATAAAACATATAAAACTATACATCAAGACTTAGTAATTCTGATACCCACCATAATGAATCGATACAGATAATCAGTTTTAAGGCTTGATTCTTTGAACCAAATGTAAGTTGTTCTCCATGAAACACCATATTTCTGCTAACATCTGTATCAAGTCGGGATTCATCTAATTTATCACTAAAAATTATACTGCGGAAATACCCTATTAAATATAGATATTCTCTTTCTTCGTCATTTCGGTCTTTGCCTTCTAATAATGTAGCGATTATTCTTTTCTTCTCGCTGTTTTTAGAAACTTTATATCGATTGAACAGTATTTTTTCGTTTTCCGGGTTAAACTGAATTTTATTTTCATCACAGAAAGCTTCAATATCTTTCACCAACCCAATTATTTGTGACAACAAAGTAGTTACAGTTCCATAGTAATATCCTAAGTTGTATATTTCAAGAGCCTCTTTGATGATTGGTACACGTTTTTTATTAATGACATCTGATTCTTCCAACCGATTCTGCAACTCATCAATATAGTCGGTGTCATAATGCTCATATATTGCATCAATAATATCTTCAAAAGTTCCGTTATCGTAAAGGTTAATTATGGTTTTGTGAAAATCTACGTCTCCATCCATATATGCAGGCCACTCTATCTCAGACATTATTCTAATAAATCTGTTGTAATTCTTTTTTTCCTCTTTCGATAACTCGAAGTCTAATTCAGGCATCGCAGCTAATACTGCATCTACAATTTTATCGATGTCAAATTCTATAATTTTGGTATCTTTTAAAATTATATCAGCCATACTCATAAACAGTTTCTCCTAGTTTTTATTTATAATTAATATTGTATCATATCTCTAATAAGAAAACAATCAATTAAACACAAACAGCAGGCAACATCAAAAACGAAATTGCCTGCTAAATTTTTATCTCATATCCGATAATGGGGTATAATCCGTATTGTTCCGCAGATATTCTTCCATCTTGCCGCTTAAGAGTAATCTGACATAACTCATAGGTTCATTGTAGATGAGATAGTCAAGTTCTGATGTTTCATACATATTGTTTGCGTATTCGTCTTCAACGGCAATGCAGTTGATTGATACCATAGAACCGTCAGCAAGTTTAACTTCAACGCAGGCGGTGTCGATATTAAATTCACAAGAAATAATGTTGTTAATCATAAAAGTAAACTCCTTACCGATAAAACAAAAGCCATCTGATTTTTTGAATCAGATGACTTTTAAAATGATTTTTGTTTTGCCAACCCTGTCAGACAGATGCTCTAAACAAATTTTTTAAATTACTGTTTTATGAGCACCCAGCTAAGTGAGTCGGTTCTTTTTTTTACTTTATAAGCTCATCTGTAATTTTCAAAATTACAGGTGCAATTTCCTTGCGTATTTTTTCTGATTTGATTTTATATATGGGATAGGCAAGAACTGTAATAGCAATACCGATAATGCCTAAAATTATTCCGGGTATAAACATTTTATCAGCCCACACCAGAACGCAGCTCATTCCGATTCCGAGAAGCAGCGCTCCGATTATACCGACCGCAAGCGACAATGCGGCAGCTTTGTTGTGAACGCTTGCATCAAGTCTGCGAAGCTGTTCAAGCTTTGTTTCTCTTTCTTCAGGTCCGGTATATTTATCCCGTATTTTTTTAATTTCTTTGTTTTCCTGAGCAGAATAAGAATAAGTATTTTTCTCGTTCATTTTTATCCTCCAAACTGTTTTTCTGTATCTTACTCAGGAAAGATTTATATATTGATATAATTATGTTTTTGTTTTGTTAATTTATACATTGTTATTGAGTTTTACCGTGAATGTGCTGCCTGTGCCCGGCGTACTTTCAACGTTGATTTCTCCGCCGAGAATGTCAATAACTCTTTTGACAAGAGCCAGACCGAGACCGTTTCCTTTGACCGAATGTGAAGTATCTCCTTGATAGAATTTATCAAAAATATGCCTCATTGTGTTTTCGTCCATACCGCAGCCTGTATCAGAAACGCTGACAGTAACCGAATCGCCGTTTCTTTTAAGAGACGTGCATATTGTTCCTCCATCGGGAGTGAATTTGAGTGCATTGGAGAAAAGGTTTGTCCACACAATCAGAAGCATTTCCGAATCGGTGCAAATGTAAACATCATCTTCAATATTGGTTTCGATTTCAATGCTTTTCTTTTCCCATTCGCTTTCAAACCCTATGAGACATTCGCAGAGCATTTCGCTGAGATTACAGTTTCGTAAAACAGGATAAAGCTTCTGAGCTTCAAGCTTATTGAGTCTCAAAATATTGGTTATGAGTTCGGAAAGATGCCGTGTAACGCGATTAATTGATTTTGCGTATTCAAGCCGTTTTTCTTCGGGAAGGTTCGGTTCTTCAAGCAAAGCACCGTAATTCTGTAAAACAGACAGCGGAGTTTTCAGCTCGTGAGAAACATTGGCAACAAAATCAGACCTCAGAGTTTCGATTCCTGAAAGTTCTTCCGCCATTTTATTAAGGTCAGTAACGATTTTATTGTATTCCCCGATTCTTATAGGCTGAAGGCGTGTTTTGAAATCACCGTGGGTTAATTTTTTAGTGAAATCATGAATTTTTTTTACCGGCCGCTGAACAAGTATTTTTCTTCTTATAAGATCGACAAAGGAAAAAATAAAACCGAGAAACAATGAATTGCAGAATGTAAAAACAGCGGCAAAGGTTATGTTTTCTTTCGTGTAAACTATTCCTGTTTCACGCTGAAGGATATGAAGAAACAGCATCATATTACACGTTATAACAAATGCTACAACAGAAAAGAAAAGAATAAATCTGTAAAAAGCGATGAAAACTTTTTTCATCATTTAAGCACCGCCTTATATCCGAGCCCATGAACGGTTACAATTTCAAATTCTTCACAGCAGGAAAATTTTTCGCGAAGCTTTGTCATATAAACATCAACCGTTCTTGTGCTTGAGTTTGTGTCAAAATCCCAAAACTCATCCATAAGCTGTGAACGGGTGAAGGTTTTCTTCGGATACGAAAGCATTTTAAAAATAATATTAAATTCACGGACCGTAAGCTGAATTTCTTCATCGCCGTAATATGCTGAATGTTCATCAGCATCAAGAACAAGGTTGCCGATAACAACCTTTTTGCTCACTGCAATTTTTGCTCTGCGGAGCAAAGCTCCGATTTTAAGATTAAGCTCATCAAGGTCAATTGGTTTCACCATATAATCATCAATGCCTATGCCGTAACCCATTCGCTTTGACATAAAATCATCCCTTGCGGTAACAAAAAGAATGGGAACTTCTTTGTTCGTTTCACGAACGGCACTTGCAAATTCAAAACCGTCGGCACCGGGCATCATAATATCCGAGATAATAATATCAATCTGATTTTCATAAAGAACATCGTAAGCTTCATTTGCGTTGCTGCAACCGAAAACATCGTGACCATATTGAGAAAGATAGGTTGAAACTGCTCTGTTAAAATCCTGATTATCTTCAACTATCAGTATTTTTGCCATAAAAGCACCCCCGGATGATTGTGTTATAGTAATTCAAAATACATCTAAATAGTTATAAAAATGTGTGCAGATTGTTAATGTTTTGTTTCCGCAGAATTATTTATAATATAAAATTTTTGAGATAATCTGTTTTATCATTTAAATTTTAGGAACTGCCTCACGGTGCGAAACGACAAATGCACTGAGATTTGCACCCGCATTTCCGGATTTAAGTATATCTCCGCTCCTTAAGTATTCACAAAGAAATGCAGCGGAATAACTGTCACCCGCACCGACAGTTGAAACAACCTTCGCTTCAGCACAAGGTATATTATAAAACTTACCGTTTTCAGCATCATAAATCAATGAGCCGTTTTCACCTTTGGTAAACAGAACAAGCTTTATGTTTTTAAAGCTTCTGCAAACATTTTCAACTGTTTCCTTTTCATTTTTACCGATGTTATATAATCCGAACTCCGAAAGAATCGGTTCTTCCTCTTCGCTGATTTTGATTATATCGGCATTTTCAAGACAAAGTAAGCACGAATCTTTATCAAAGCAATCGGGTCGAAGATTAACATCGCAGAAAACATGCGAGAATTCACACTCCGAAAGAATTATTTTAACCGCATTTCTTGAAACCACGTCTCGCTGAATAAGAGTTCCGAACGCAAAAACATCTGCATTGTATTCTTTGATTTTTTTAAGTATATCAACGGATATTTCGATTTTATCATATGCCGCGGGTCTTATTACATCGTAATTCGGTATGCCGTTATTGACAGTTACGATACACTTGCCTGTCGGATAATTATTCTCCGAAACAAAAGCTGTTTCAACACCGAAATTTTTCAGATGATTTATTGCTGTTTCGGCAAGATTATCTCTGCCTGTTGCGGAAACGAGTGCACTTTCCTCACCAAGCAAAGAACAATGTGCACAGAAATTCAGCGGTGCACCGCCAATTTCAGCTTCACCGTCAAAAATATCAAATATTATTTCGCCGATTGCCATAATCTTCATATTATCACCGAATAAATTATATTCCCTATTGCAAAATTAGTCAATTAATAAATATTGAAAAAACAATAATAATGTGGTATCATTTTATACAGTAAAAATTTCGGAGGTTTATTATGTATTTCTTACCCGAAAAGACCCTTGCATTGGGCGTTATTATTCTCCCCGTGATTATTTGTTCTGTTCTCCTTGCGCTTTTCAAGGATAAACTTCCCCGTGACCAGGGAAGAGAATTTGCCTTCAACGGCAAACTTTCAGCCGGCAAGGTAAGAGGCGCCGGTATTGTTTTTGTTTGTGCCTTCATACTTGTTTCTCTTCTTGCCGTTTGCCCTCCTATCGGTTCGGCTGATGTCAAAACCGCTCTCGAATACTATTTTTATCTTATACTTATTTTCCTCGGCATGCTTTCAGGTTATCTTGATGATAAAGCGGAAACTCCCTGGGGCGAATATAAAAAAGGCGCAATAGACCTTGTTATTTCGGCACTCACAGCCGCAAACTTCGTTTATTTCAACCCCGATATGTTAAGCGTAAGCTTTTTCGGAATGACTCTCAACATACCTCCCGTTATTTTCGGAGTTATCGCCGCTGTTCTTGTCTGGATGCTTATCAATGCAACAAACTGCTCCGACGGAATTGACGGATTTTGCGGAAGCCTTACCATAGTTTCGCTTATATCAATTTTCGGCGCAATGAAGGTTCTTGAAGTCAAAGACAACAGAATCATGTATCTCATCGTTATCATGATTTTCACTCTTCTCCCCTATCTCTGGAGAAATGCGGAGCCGAGCACAATGATGATGGGTGATGCAGGCTCAAGAGCACTCGGTCTTTTCCTTTGCATCTGTATTTTCAAAACCGGCAACATTCTTCTTGTTGTTCCTCTTTGCTTCATGCTCTGCCTTGACGGTCTGCTCGGAATTATCAAGGTTTCACTCATCCGTTTCCTTAAAATGAAGAATGCTTTTAAGAATATCCGCACACCTCTTCATGACCACTTCAGAAAGAACAAGGGCTGGTCAAATACCCAGGTTATTTTCCGCTTCTGCATGATTCAGGCATTGATTTCTGCAGTGACGGTTATTGCAATTAAATAATATTTACACCCGAGTCTTTAATGGTTCGGGTGTTTTTACTGTTTTATGATTGACTATTATACGGTTTTTATATATAATAAAATAGATTATATAAACTTGGGAGATAAAACATGAAAAAAATAATTGCACTCGCTTTTTGTTTTCTTTTTGTTTTCACTGCTTGTTCAAACAGTGAAAAACCCGTTGAACTCAACGAGAATAATTATGCATCATATGTCGGTGCGGGTGAAATGACCCTGATTAATATCCTTGTCAAATCAAACGCTGAATTGGTGAATGATGTTTTAAAGAAGAATCATCTTCCGATTGACGAAACCAAAACCGTAACAAATGAAAACGGCAGTTTCGCGCCTGTTGTTTCTGAAAAATACAAAACCCTTGCTGATTTAAAATCATACATCACTTCAATTTACTGTGAAAAATCCGTTGATGATATTCTTGGCAATTATTATGTTGATATTGACGGAAAGCTTTATTTTAACATGGAATATGCCGAAAACGATTATTCACTCGACTGGTCATCGCCGAGTGTTTCCGCTTCGATTGAATCCGACGGCAGATATAAACTTGATATCACCGTTAAAGACGAAAAAGGCAAGGACTTCATTTTAACGGGATATGCCGTTAACGAAAACGAAAGCCTCAAGCTTGAAACAATTTATTATTAAATATAGGAGAACTGCTATGAACGATTTGAAATCAAGATGGTATGACAGCATTGACAAAAGCTGTCCTCTCGGCGAATACCCGAGACCTCAGCTTGTGAGGAAAAAATGGCTTTGTCTCAACGGGGAATATGACTATTCCATTACGGGCGAAAACGCAGAATGTCCGAAGGTTTTTGACGGAAAAATCATTGTTCCGTTTTCTGTTGAATCTGCCGCATCGGGTGTTCAGAAACCCCTTCTGCCTTCACAGAGACTCTGGTATCGCAGAAAATTCACTTTGAACAGCGATTTCGAAGGTAAAAGAACACTTCTTCATTTCGATGCGGTTGACTGGCAGTGCACCGTTTGGGTAAACGGTACACTCATTGGCAAGCATACAGGAGGATATAATCCTTTTTGCTTTGATATAACAGATGCACTTGCCGACGGTGAAAACGAGCTTGTTGTTAAAGTCTATGATCCCACAAGCGACGGGCATCAGCAAAGAGGCAAGCAGATTCTCAAAACGCAGGGCTTTTGGTACACCGCTACATCGGGCATCTGGCAGACAGTATGGCTTGAACCCGTTAATTATTGCAGAATTGAAAACATCAAGCTCATTCCCGACATCGATGCAGGTGTAATCGGATTAAAGGTCAATCACACATGTGAATGTGGCGGAAAGCTTTTCGCCAAAGTTCTTGACGGCGAAAATGTTGTTTTTGACGGTGAAATTTCAGCCGATACAAAAATCCCCGTTCCCGATGCAAAACTCTGGAGCCCCGAAAATCCTTTCCTTTATGATTTGGAAATCACCCTTGACTGCAACGGTGAAAAAGATGAAGTCAAGAGCTATTTCGGTATGCGTAAATATTCAATTATGAAGGATAACAAAGGTATTCCGAGACTTGCACTAAATAACAAGCCGTATTTCCAGAGAGGACTTCTTGACCAGGGTTATTGGCCCGAAAGTCAGCTTACACCTCCGACAGACGAAGCAATGATTTTTGACATTGAAGAGATGAAAAACCTCGGCTTCAATATGCTCCGCAAACATATCAAAACAGAACCTCTGCGTTGGTATTACCATTGCGACAGACTCGGCATGCTCGTATGGCAGGACATGATAAGCGGCGGACAGTATATCGGCAATGTTCTTGCAGGTGTACTTCCGAATTTCAGTATTCATGTCAAAGATAACACAGAAAATATGTATAGGGCCTTCAAGAGAGGCGAAGCAGAATGGCGAGAAGAATTCCGTCAGGAGCTTTGGGGCATGATTGACAACCTCTATAACTGCACTTCAATCTGCTGCTGGGTACCCTTCAACGAAGGCTGGGGTCAATTCGATGCAAAAGAAATTGCTCTTAAGGTTAAAGAACTCGATCCGACCAGATTTGTTGACCACGCAAGCGGTTGGCACGACCAGAAAGGTCCGGATTTCAAGAGCATGCACAGATATATCGTTCCCGTTACTCCGCCGTTCAGCTTCACAAGAAAGGGCAGACCGTACGTTCTTAGTGAATACGGCGGCTACAGCTGGAACATCAAAAACCATGTCTGGAACGAAAAGCGTTCATTCGGTTATATTATGTTTTCCAACAGCAAAGCTCTTTCTAAGGCATATAAATTCCTTCACAAATCACAGATTATCCCCCTTATCAAATGCGGTCTTAGTGCAACCGTTTATACTCAGGTAAGCGACGTTGAATTTGAGGTTAACGGAATTTACAGTTATGACCGCAAGGTTCTTAAAATCGACAAAGCTACTCTTTTGGAGATTAACGGTCAGTTAAAATATTGACCCTGAAAGGGGCGAGGCCGAATGGCTGAAATTTTAAGTTCAAGAACAAGACTTCTCAGCCTTGTTGAAATATTGACAATGTATTCAGATGAACAGAATATACTGTCAATCGATGAAATCTGCGAAAAGCTCCTTGAATACGGATATGAAGTTACAAAGCGTAATGTTGTTGCGGATATAAAAGTGGTTAACACCACTCCCGTTAAAATCATTCAGGTCAACAAACCGAAAAAAGGATATTATCTTGCAAAAAGCTTTTCACAGGCGGCAATCAACATGATTCTTGAAGCGGTTTATTCTTCTCCGCTTCTTTCCGAAGAAAACTGCAGTTATATTGAAAACTATATGCGCAGAAATACCTGTCTTGCAACGCTTGACCTGATTTTTGACACAACAGCGCATTTCCGTGCATGCCTTCCTCAAAGAAAATCATGCATAAACTCCCTGTACAATATCCGTATCGGAATAAGAGATAAAATGCAAACGGTAATTACGGTTGCACGAACTGTTATCGGTGATTCATTCTCGCAGGCAGAAATGTTTGAAACAATAACCGTAAACCCTATAAAAATAACGGCCTGCAACGGAATATCCGCTTTTGTTTTTACAAGAAACGAAACACCCGACAAAGCAGAATTTGTCAATATTCCGAGAATAAGGTCTGCTGACGTAACCGATAACCCTTCTGTAAAATTTGAGGGAGATTTGTTTTCGGCTGTTGATATGTTCACTTCGGAAAGAATTTACTGCAATGCCCGTGACCCCGAATGGATTCTGATCAAATTCAGGCAAGAAGATGCTGAGTTTATCCGAAACTGTTTTTCCGCCTCTGTTTATTTCAGAAAATCGGAAGATGACGGTTATTGCCTTGCAAAACTTCTGACTGTTGTTGACAACAGTCTTGTCGGTATTCTTTTTACACACAGCGATAAAATCGAAATCATAAAGCCTGACAAGCTGCGTGATTTCTTCAACAGCAAAATAAACAACAACTAAAAGAGGTACACTTATGAAAAAAACACTTTTCAGAAAAATAACAGCAATTCTTCTAATCCTTGTTCTTATTTTCTCTTTTGTGGCATGCAAGGATAACAAAACCGATAAAATAACCGAACCCGAAAAGAAGATTGCAATTCTTGTCGCACCCGAGGCACAATATCCTGAGGATTACAGAGCCGCACATGAGCTTGCCTCCGAATATCCCGAAAAGATTATTGTTAAAGAATATTCGGACAGCCGCGTACTTCGTGCAGGTGACCCCGAAATCATGCAATTTTCAAAGGAGCTTGCTTCTGACCCCAAAATCGGCGCAATTATCTATGCAAGAGCTACTCAGTTTACAACAAACGCAATCCGTTCCGCAGAATCGGTAAACCCCGAAATTGTTACAATCTGTATTGAACCTGAAGAATCAATCGAAACAATTTCTTCACTTGCAAACCTTGTTTTCTGCGCTGATTGGTCAAAATTTGCAGCTGATACGGTTGCAGAAGCAAAGGAACGAGGTGCCGAGCATTTTGTCGTTTTCTCAATAAACCGTCATATTACAAACAATCCCATGTATACTTCTTTAAACACCTCATTCAAAAAAGAATGTGAAGCACAAGGCATCAACTATGTTTATGACAACGCTCTTGATCCCATTTATTCATCAGGTATCAAAGGTGCACAGCTCTATATCAAAGAATCAATTGCAAGACTTTATAACAACGAAAAGATAAGCGGCAATAATGTTGCACTCTTCTCAACAGACAGTTCAGTTCAGTCAACACTTGTTGACGTTGCGGAAGACAGAGGCTTCATTTATGTCTGCCCCTCATTCCCCACCGCATATAACGGACTCGGTGAGAAATACTCAATTGAAAAGCCTGAAAAGATAAGCGATATCAAAGCCTATATTGAAAAAGCAAAAACAATTGAGCTTCCCGAATGGGAAATCAAGCCCAGATTCAGCATGTATAACTTCCCTCTTGCAACCACTCTTCTCAAGAGTGCAGTTTACTGTGCATTTGATATCCTCAACGGCACAACAACCGCTGAGAATTTTGCAGAGAAGGTTCAGGAAAGAGTTATCGCAGCGGCCGATAACAAGGATTTCACAATCGCGCCTTACGGCACACTCACAAATACCTTCATGGCATACTGCCCCGGCTTTGAGGTTATAAAATAATTTAAACTAATATATCCCCCGTAATTTTGGAATTGACCAAAGTTACGGGGGATATTTCTGTCTGTTATTTACCTGCTCTGAGGTCTACACGACGGATTTTACCGCTGATTGTTTTGGGAAGGTCATCTCTGAATTCAACAATTCTGGGGTATTTATAAGGAGCTGTGCGTTCCTTGACATATTTCTGGATTTCCTTCTTGAGAGCATCGGTTTTCTCTGTTCCCTTTGTAAGAACGATATCCGCTTTAACAACCTGACCTCTGATTTCATCGGGTGCAGCTGAAACTGCACATTCAAGAACATAGGGAAGCTCCATGATAACACTTTCAATCTCGAAGGGTCCGATACGGTAGCCCGAAGATTTGATAAGGTCATCTACTCTGCCGACATACCAGAAGAAGCCGTCTTCATCACGCCATGCGGTATCGCCTGTGTGGTAGATATCGTCGTGCCATGCTTCCTTTGTCTTTTCTTCATCACGGTAGTATTCCATGAAGAGACCGCAGGGTGAACCTGCTTCTGTTCTGACAACAATTTCGCCAACCTCGCCGACCTTTGCAACAGTGCCTTCATTTGTGATAAGGTCAACATTGAAAAGAGGACTGGGTTTACCCATTGAACCAACCTTTATTGATGAACCGACAAAATTACCGATTGCAAGGGTTGTTTCGGTCTGACCGAAGCCTTCCATAAGACGGATACCCGTTGCCTTAAGGAACTGCTGGAACACCTCGGGATTGAGTGCCTCACCTGCAGTTGTTGCATATTTGATTGACTTGAGGTCATATTTTTCAAGGTCTTCCTTGATAAAGAAACGGTACATTGTGGGAGGTGCGCAGAAGGTTGTTATCTTGTGCTTACCAATAAGCTTGAGGATATCATCGGCAACAAAGCGGTCAAAGTCATAAGTGAACACACCTGCTTCGCAGAGCCACTGACCGTAAAGCTTGCCCCAGAGTGCCTTGCCCCAGCCTGTGTCGGAAATTGTGAAATGAAGACCGTTGGGATCAACGTTATGCCAGTATTTTGCAGTGATAAAGTGACCGAGAGGATATCTGTGGCTGTGCATTGCAATTTTGGGATAACCGGTTGTACCCGATGTGAAGAACATGAGCATGGGATCATAACCGAATGCACCTTCTTCTGCTGAAGGTCTTTCAAAAACATCGCTGAATTCACAGTATTCTTTATCGAAGCTGTGCCAGCCTTCACGTTCACCGTGAGCAATGATTTTTGTTTTGAGAACATCACATTTTTCTGCTGCAAGCTCAACCTGATGGGCAACATCACCGTCTGCGGTGCAAACGATTGCACTTATCTGACCTGCGTTGAAGCGGTATTCAAAATCGTGTTCAACAAGCTGATTTGTTGCGGGAACAACGATTGCACCAATCTTATGAAGAGCAAGAATTGAGAACCAGAACTGATAGTGACGCTTGAGAACAAGCATAACTCTGTCACCCTTTTTGATGCCGAGTGACTTGAAGTAGTTTGCAGTCATGTTTGAATGACGGCTCATGTCGGCAAAGGTGAAGCGTCTTTCGGTTCCGTCATTTGCAACGTGAAGCATCGCTGTTTTGTCGGGCGATTTCTTTGCAAGCTCATCAACAACATCAAACGCAAAGTTAAACTTATCGTCATTCTTATATGAAATTCCGTTGAGAACACCGTTTTCATCAAGAGTTGTTTCAATAAACTTTGCATAAACGGGATTCTGAAGATTAGCAAGGTCAACGTTTGTTGTACTGGGAGTTTTGATTTCCTCAACATATTCGCTCATTTCGGATGAACCGTCGGGAGAGATAACGATTGCATAGAATTCACATTCCTTACCGCCGACAGCGATTTCATCGTGAGGAACAGAAGAATCAAAATAGATACAGTCGCCCTCGTTGAGAGTTTCAGTTCTGTCACCGATAATCATCTTGAGAGCACCCTTGGTGACGATATTGATTTCCTGACCCTTATGGCTTACGCAATGATAGGGAGGATTGAGTGCCTCCTCAGAATAAGGAATAACAACTCTGAAGGGCTCTGCAATTTTATTCTTGAAGAAGGGAGCAAGTCTGTTATAAACAAAGCCTTCTCTTCTTGTTATGGGCATGCCCTCGCCCTTTCTTGTAAGGGTGTACTCGGTAAGACCCGGGCTTGAACCCTCCATGATATCGGTGATTTCAACACCGCATACCTGAGCAATTTTATAAATAAATGTGAAACTGAAATCCTTGTTACCCGATTCATAGAAGCAATATTCTTCTTCGCTCAGACCAATTTTGCTTGCCATTTCGGCCTGAGTAAGACCCATATCAAGGCGAAGCGAAATAATACGCTGAGTAACCTCCATGATTTTGTTTTCGACTGAACCCTGACCAAATGTTATCATATTTCTTCTCCTTTCGCTCTGAGAATAAAAACACGTCTCAAAGCAATTATTTCTGCTTTGAGACGAGTAAAAATCTAACCCGCGGTACCACTCAAATTGCGCTTTCGCGCCTCTCATCGGACTCCAACAAGCCCTACACCTTAACGCTGTGTCTACGGAAGCTGTCTACTGACCGAAAGGTGTTCGGAGCTTCGGCTCGGAAGTGATAGCCTTGAACTGCTCTGCTGACGGCTCGCACCAAACGCCGCCTCTCTGAAAGCTTTGCAACTCTGCCTTCTTCGTCATCGCTTTTCTTGCAAATTATAATAACACCGCAAAAATGATTTGTCAACAGTTTTTTCAAAGAATTTTAACGGTTTTGATTTCCCACGGTTTAAAGGAAAGCATGCCGCCCGATATCTTTTCCGTTTCATTTCCGAGCAAATCGGTTTCGTACATTTCGCCTTCAAGTTCGAATACTGCTTCGGCATTTTCATCCGAGAAGTTACAGAAACGGGCAAACATTGAACCGTTTTCGGGATAAAGAGCGGTAAGAACAACTTCTCCGCCGTCAGACGAGAACTTTGCCGCCGCAAACTCATTCAGATCACCGTTACCCTTGCCGATAAATTCGGCAGTCGGCATATAGTTATAGCTCATTGATAAGCGGTGGATTTCCGCATCCGATATATCATCAAACGGAAGAAGTGCAAATTCATTTTCAAAAACGCCTTCAAGAATACGTGTTCCGCACATATATTCATTTGAATAAATGAGGGGAATAAGAAGCTTGTTGCCCTGAACGGCAGAACCCATGCAGCCTCTGTTGAAAACAGCCATGCCGTTTTTCTTATCACGCATTGCAAGCCAATAAATTCCCTGCATATATGTGGTGGAATTAAAGGATTCCTCGGGCGAAACCTCGGTATCAACAAGAATTCTGTCGTTGGGATACCAATATTCTTCGGTCTTACGAAGCGCACCGTTCCAATCGGAAATCGCAAAGGGAAGGTCACGCACCATACGTCGGTCATTATCAAGGCAGAGATTCATCACAAAGCAGAGTTTATCCTCCTGATGATGTCCGTTAAGTGTAAGGGGTACGGGTCTGCCCTGTGTAATGTCGGTTCTTCCGACATG
This sequence comes from Acutalibacteraceae bacterium, assembly GCA_045531035.1. GTDB lineage: Bacteria > Bacillota > Clostridia > Oscillospirales > Acutalibacteraceae > CAG-177. The sequence goes on from JAZSDF010000070.1 coordinate 60,818, forward strand.
TTCGCCGTTCATTTCAAAGCTGCTCTTGCAGTCTATTCTTGCACGGCTTCCTGCAAAATTCATTTCAAAGACGAAAGGTATTCCTCCGATTTCACCCGTCTGAACAGCCTTTGCGGTGTTACCCGACACAGTCACATTCCATTTACCGTTTGAGAAACATTCCTTATCATTTACCCAAGCGCTGAAAAGTGCTCCGTTTCCGTTATCATATACACGGCGGTTGTTTTTGATTTCATCAATATAGGCAATGCCTGTATCTGTGAGTTTCACACGATAAACCGGAGTTGTGAGAATACCGTTTTCGGGATCATAGAAATAGTTGTTTGCAGTTTCGGATTTTTCATTTTTAACATCAAATCGTTTTGCGGTAAGAGGAGGAATAACGACATGAACATTCAGATATTTTTTGCCGTCATATTCCGACATATCAGATTCAAGAGCTTTTTCGCCGTCAAAAACAGAAACATCCTTATCGGCGGGAATTCGAAGCCATTCATCAACCTCAAATGACTGCGGGTTGATAACAAGAAGTGAATCGCCGTTCTCGTTTGCAAATCTGCCCTTGATGACATCGAGAGATTTCGCCTTTACTTCGGCGGAATTTTTGAATGACTCGGGAATAAATCTTCTTGAAAGTTCAAGAAGTCCGCAGATGGTTACATCATGATGCTGTGCGGCAAGGATATACTTCCAGGCTTCCTCGGAGGTTTTCTGCATCGAATCACCGCCGAGCATAACGGAAAAAGCATTGAGCTTTTCACCGTTAAGAGCATCAACCTCACCCTGTCTTATACCGTTAAATATTTCATTTCCGCAATAACCCCACGGCATCTGAACATGGAAATCGTTATCCTCGGTTTTAAGCTCGTCAACAGCTTCGCCGAAAAGTTCAGGAAGCTCTTCAAGCAGAACATATCTGCAATTATCCTTGGTTTCGGTGTATGCGGTGAGTTCTTCTATCGGCTGAGTCAAATCGTCATACCTCGAAGCAAGAAGCGGTTCATATTTTTTGAATTTTTCCTCAAAATCTTCGAGAGAATAACCTGCGTTGCCCTCCGACCAACGGGAAAGAATCCAGTTGTCAAGAGTTGTGCAGTTAAATCCCCTTCCCATTCCGTCATAAACGGGTACGGCAGGAATTTCGCTCTTATCCTTACCAATCCATCTGCCCCATGCGGAATCAAAGGTTTTTGTATACCCGTAACCCATAACATGTGAACGGAGAATTGCCGCCTTATAGCCGCACTTTGAAATAAGCTGAGGGGTCTGATTATTGAGTGCAAATTCGGAAATGGCATAAACGGGAGGAGTAACACCGAAATAATCAAGATTTGTTCTGACAGCATAGGTAAGCTGACGGACGTTGGATTCCTCCGAAACAAACATTGAAAGAGGCTGTCCGTATGTTGTTGCACCGAGTCCGATGCGGTCGGGATATTTTTTGAGTAAATCCCCTATCATCTCAACGATTTCGGGGTCTTTCTTTGAAAACTCATCGAACGTAAACGATTCGTAGTCAAGTCCGATTTTAAGCTTCGGATATTTTTCCATCCATTCATAGATTTTGCGGAGTCTGGGCTTAACTTCATCGCCCCAAAGAACAAATCCGCCGTGGTCATATGTTAATATATTGAGCATTTTCTTTTCCATTTCGTTCACCTCATATCAGTCAAAAATAACCATGATCTCATGTTTAAGAGTTTCGAAAAAATCAATAATTGTTCTGATAACTTTCTGAAGAAGGGTTTCTCCGACATATTCGGTATCAACACCCTCGCCCGCATAACAGCCGATGTTGGCTGATTTTATTTCTTCTTCAAAGAAATCGGTTGTCAGTTCATCCTCGATTTTCATTCCCGCGCCGATAAGGGGTGAATCCTTTGAAAGCTTGAAGCTTGAATAGTCCGAATAATCCTCTCCTACAAATCCGGGCACGGTATTCTTTGAGAAAATATCAACAAGCGGATTTGCAACCCCATAATAACAGTTGTTTTTAATCAAATTATTTCTTGAAGGGTCGATATTGTAAGCTATAGTCGCACCGTCAGCAGGAACGATAATGTTATTTGCAAACAGAGAATCATAGAGATTCTTAATCTGGAATTCTCCGCAGTTTACAATAGTATTATTATAGAATTTAAAATCATGTTCACCGCAAGAAGCTACCGCAGTTGTTGACCTGCCTTTATTATCATTAACGGAAAGACAGTATCTTACCGTATTGCCATGCTGACCGCTGTAATTGGGATTGTTACACATGAAACGCATATTATCGTGAGAATAAATATACTGATAAGTGCAGTTGTTGGAATGAGAGTCAAAGTCAACTGCCATGCCGTCGCCTACATTCTTCTGACCCGCTATTTCACAATACTGAATTGTGCTGTTTTCACTTCCCCAAAACCACATTGCCGCCGTGAAATATTCAATTTCGCCGTTTTCATCAACGCCTTCACCCTGGCAGCAGTTTATCGCTCTGCAATGGGTTACAAGTGCACCGTCACAGATACCGATAACTACAGCCTCTGCGTCCATTTCATGGAAATAGCAATTCTTGATTAGCAAGCCTTCATTATATATGGGGTCAATTTCCTCTTCTGTTTCGCACCATGGAGCCTGAGCATCATTCCATGAACCCCAAATCATAAATCCGTTGGCACAGTTATAAACCTCGCAGTTTGTGATCGTGAGGTCATTAACCGCATATCTTGAACGGGCAGGAAGCCCTTTTACCATGACAGCCGCTCTTGCACGCGCTGCACCCGAAGAAAAATCATCTCTGTTGTTAACCTCATAGTTCTGCATATCGGTAAAGAGAACATTGTCAATAATTATGCCTTCGGAGGTTTTTGCGAGAGTATCAATCCATATTCCGCCGCCGTTGGATGCTTTGAAATGAAGATTGGATACGGTTATGTATGAACAGTCAATCAGTTGGAGAATTTCGGCTTTCGCTTCGGTTTCAAGTATTGCTTTTTCTCCTTCCCCGTAAGACGAAATAACAATCGGATTATCTTTTGTTCCGCTGCAAGAAAGCGTTGCGGCACATTCATATTTTCCGCCGTTTTTAAAAAGAATTTTTGTTCCCGGTTCAAAAATCGCACCAACAAGTCCGTCAACGGTTTTTACGGGATTATTTATATCAGTACCCCCGTTTGCATCATTGCCGTTTACCGAATCAACGTAATAAGTAACCCCCGTTTCATTGGCATATGAAGGAAAAACAGCCGATGATACAACCAAGGAAATAACAATAAAAACGCTAAGTAATTTCAGAAGTTTTTTCATAAAAAATCCCCTTTCGGTTTCAATGACAAAATTATACTATATAAATCTTTTAAAAACAACATCTTTTGTAAAAAAGAAGCCCTCTGCAACGCAGAAGGCATTAATATCATATCATTTTGTAAAACCGCCGTTTACAGTGATAACATTATCCATAACAATCGATGAGCTTTCAACGTCCGCACCGAAGGCTTTATAATTATTCAGTCTGAT
>JAZSDF010000039.1:0-35324 GCA_045531035.1 Acutalibacteraceae bacterium
TGACAAGTGTTAACCATCCCACGGGTTCAGACCGAGTTGCAGAGGCAGCAAGCAACTATGATTGTGACTACGTTATTAATATTCAGGGCGACGAGCCTCTTGTTCCCCCCGAAATAATTGATGATATCGGTTCTGCATTGATTAACAGCCCCGAGTGTGTTATGGCGACTGGCAGTGTGCCCATTGAAGGCGATTATGTTCTTAATAACACAGTTGTTAAGGTTGTAACCGATGTTAACGGCAATGCAATTTATTTCTCGCGTTCACCTATTCCGTATCCCCGCCACGCAGAAGCTGCGAAGTATTTTGAACACGTGGGAATTTATGCATATACACATGAATTCCTCAACACATACACAAAGCTTGCACCCACACCTCTTTCAGAGGCTGAATCCCTTGAACAGCTCAAGGTTCTGGAGCACGGCTACAAAATCAAAATCGTTCCCGCACCTGCACAGTATGAAGCAGTCAGCGTAGATACAGAGGAAGATCTTCAGGAGGTTATCCGTATTTATAAAGAACGTCACGGTTGCTGATTGTCCGACCCTCCCCGAATGAAATAAGGAAAAATTTCATTCGGGGTCTTTTAAATATTCAGATGATTTTTATTTCATACAGGTGAAAAATATGAAAGTTACACATAACACCGTGGCTATCGGCAAAACCGACTTTTTCGGCTGGCCTGCAAACCACGGTATCTGGAAATTTAACGATGAATTGCTTGTTGGCTTTGAAAAGGGTATACACCACTACAACGGCCCCGATGTTCATGCGCTTGACAGAACAAAACCTACAATAAGAATGTTCGCAAGATTTTGCCCCCAAACGGGATGGAATCATGAATATCCCGAAATTCCGGCGATTGATTATGAAAACAAAACCCCTCTTCCCGATTTGCCGCCCGACTTACTGAAACCTGAAAGCGGTTTATATCTCATGCCTTCGGGCTGGGACGGTAACGTGTTCACTCAGCTTATGGTTACAAATAACGCAGGTAAAAGCTGGGAAGGTCCTTTCCGCATTCCCGATTTCGGTCTTGTCGGCGTCAGCGCAAGAACGGACTATCTTGTTTGCGACGGTTATTATCTTCTTGCAATGACAGGTGTTAAGGCTGACGGTCTTGAAGGAAATGCCTTTGCCGCAAAGCTTACCCTTGACGGTAAATGGGAAAAGCTTGGTATGATGGGCGAAGACCCTCCCAAGGGTGATTTTCGCATCATGCCTGCCCTCGCAAAGCTTCCCGATGGCTCGCTTCTCGGAATTGCACGGTATGCCAGCGAAAATGAGCCGGGCTTTACACAGCTTGATGTTTACCTGAGCGATGACGAAGGAAAAATCTGGAATTATGAAACAAAGCTTGCCTTCATAGATGAAGATATGAGCGGCGGAAGTCCTCCCGCACTTTGTTCGTTGCCTGACGGAACCGTCGTTCTTGCTTTTTTTCGCAGACAGGATCCCCGGGGACTTTTTGTTACTACCACCCGTGACGGCAAAAGTTGGTCAGAGCCTGTTGCGCTGCGAACAGATGCGGTCAACACAGATATCGGCTATCCCAGAATAGCTTTCTTTAATAATGAAATACATATACTTTATTATTATAATCTCGGTGAGGAAGAAAACCGATTTGTAGCAGATACCATAATTTCTGAATGGGAGACATTGATAAATGATTAGAGCTGAACTTTTATATCAGGAATACCTTGCAACCGAAGGAATCAACGAAGAAACAGGGGAATGCCATGCAGCAACGGTTGCTATCTGCGACGGCAAGCCCACAGCTGCCTGGTTTGGCGGCATAAAAGAAAAAAATCCCAATGTGCGCATATGGTTTGCACGCCGTGACGGCGAATGGAGTGTTCCTGTTCCCGTTACTCCCGATGACGGCGAAGCAGACTGGAACCCGACTCTTTTTGCTGAGAACGGTGTTCTCACGCTTATTTATAAAAGCGGTATTGATGAGGGCCATTGGTACTCAATGAAAACCGTTTCTGTCGACGGCGGTAAAACCTGGTCGGCTCCCAAGGAGCTTGTTCCCGGTGATATCGGCGGCAGAGGTCCGGTTAAAAATCAGATGATAAGGCTTTCAAACAGCGCGCTTCTCGCTCCCGGTTCAACCGAAGATTTGGCCGACCGCTGGGAATCCTGGACGGATTACAGCGAAGACAACGGCGAAACCTGGAAGCTTTCCGCACCCGTTGCATTTGAACTGCCCGATGGCACAATATGCAACCGCAAAGAAGAGCTTCCCAATGAAGGCGAAGGTCTTATTCAGCCTGCGGTTTGGGAGGACCAATCACACGACGGTAGAGTTTATATGCTCGCACGCACAAATCTTAATTGGGTTTACCGTAGCGAATCATCCGATTTCGGACGCACATGGTCAGTAGCAAGACCTACCGATATGCCCAACAACAACAGCGGCATCGGTGCCGCGATGACCGATTGCGGAGTTCTTGGTCTTATTTGTAATCCCGTAAGCGAAAACTGGGGTGACAGAACGCCTCTCTGCCTCTTCCTTTCAGAGGATAACGGCGCAACGTACCCCGTCCGCATCGATCTTGAAACTCAACCCGCAGTTGAATTTTCTTATCCCTCAATTGTAGCAGAGGGAAATCTTCTCCATATGGTATATACCTGCGGACGAAAGAAAATCGGCTATGCGGTTGTTCGTGTAGAAAAAAATTAAGATTAAGAAAGGGTTCTGCTTATGGAAACTCAGAACATTTTTGCATTTTTGGCTATAAGCATGATAACCATGTGCTTCGGCTGGGGTATTCGCGGCTCTGCAATCGGCGGAGAAAAAGGCGCCATGCTCCCCGGTGCATTCATGGGTATTCTTTGCGTATGGTATACAGGCTCAGAGCTTCTGATGGATAATGTTTATCTGTTTGCTGCAGCCTGTGCACTCGGCTATTTTTACGGTGGAATGGAGCCCTACGGTTCAACAATGGGTCTTGTTCTCACCCACAATGTCCCTCGCTACAATCCGCCTCTCGGTTATCTTGCCCTCGCTTTTAAAGGCTCCATCTGGAGCGGTCTGGGCTCAGCTTTTCTCGGTATGAGCTTCTCAGCTATGAGCGGTGTTGTTTATAAATGGTATGATTTCGTTATCTTCTTTGCGCTTGTTCCGTTGGTTCAGGAAATCGGATACCGCATTTTCAACACTCCCTATGACCCCGAACACGGAAAAATGCCCAAAATCTGCTTCTCGAAGGACAGCCGTGAGGAATGGGGACGCAATCTTGTGATAGTTGCGGGCGTGCTTGTTATGGCAGCGATAAGAAGGGATATTTTCACGATTATTATGTGGGTTGGCGGCGCTCTTGCCGGCTCAATCGGTTGGGTTATCGCCATCACATTCTATGACAAGGAGCTTCATCCTCTCAAAAACGGCAAAATGCTTTTTGGCAAATGGGAAAAGCTCAAGATTGTTGACGGCTGGAAAATCATGGAATTCACTCAGGGCTGCTTTAACGGTCTCGGTATCGCAGGCGCTTTTGTTCTCGGATGGCCTCTTGCCGCAAAGAATCTTGAACAGGCTGAAGCCTCAGGCAAGCTTTGGTATATGCTCCCCGAAAAGGTTGACATAACTCTTTCGTGGGTATTCTGCGCTCTGATTATTCTCACAATCTTCCTCTTTATCATTCCCTACCGCAGAAACGGCAATAAAATCACCCGTGCCTTCGGTGAGGTTGATATGAACATCGTTGAGGTTCTTGAACGCCCCTGCTACATGGTTGGTCCTCTCTGCCTTGTTATGCTCGGTTCAACAACCATGGCTTCCATCATCTGCTGCTTTACCATGTATTATGTTATCGCACAGCACGACGGTCTTGAACGCTATTGGGACTACAAGGGCATAAAATTCATCCGCATTTTCCTCATTCTCGTAGGTGCGGTTGTTCTTGCAATTCAGGCGATAAGAGGCTACACTCTCTGGGAAACATGGATTTTCTACTGCGTAGGCTATGTTCTCTTCGACCTTGCTTACTTTGCACGCCCGAAGCGACTCAAGGAAAACAAGGAAAAATCAAAATCTTTGAAGGAATTCATTGTTTCATTCGGCGGAGATGCAACGGTTCTTCCGTTCTTCTACATCTTAATGGCAGGTCTGCTCGTTTTCGGTTATATGAATTTCCGTTAAACAAAAACAAAGCCGGTTCATCAGCTTGGATGAACCGGCTTTGTTTTTTTCAGTATGTCCGCAGCGTATAAGAATCATAATCCGTACTTACGGATAAAATATGACGGTGTGCAGCTCCACGCATGGCAAAGGCTGTTTATCATTCTGTTGTCATACGGCGAAAAATCAGGATTTTCGGGAACATATGCCTCCCAGAAGGTGTCCGCACCCTGTTCAAGCATACCGCCCCAGAATTTTTTCAGGTATTGCACGGCATCATTCTTCATATCCAGCTTAAACATAGCCTCTGTTACATAGTGGCGCATATAAGGGGTAACGGGCTGTTTTGCATTTTTGTTGTCAAGGCAGGAAACAAGAAGCTTTTTCGCTTCTTCTCCGTCAATAACTTCGCCCAATATCATCCACACCTGAGAATGAACGCTGAACTGACCGTTATCAAGTTTATTGATAAAAGCGTGTTCGTTTTCATCATAAAGATGTTTTTTGCAGGCATTACGTACGTCAGAAAGGTGAATTGAATATTTTTCATATTCTTCATCACCGATTGATTTTAACAGTTCCGAAAAGCGTTCAAGCGTATAGAGGTACACACCCTGCAATGCAGTCAGATTTTCAAGACCCGGGCACCAGTCGATAAAAGCAAACCAGCCTTCCTGACGGGTTACAATCAGATTTTCGTCGAGTGTGTTTCTGAAGCTTTCGAGCTGTGATTTGCAGATGCTTATAAGGTCATTGACAACACCTGTATCACCGGTATGCTTATAGTAATCACAAACGGTCACAACAAACAAAAGCGCATAGTCCGCAATATGTGCTGAACCCGAGAAATAATACGGTGTTTCATAAATATATGAAGGCAGAAAGCCGAGCTTATCGCAGTCGCCGGCAGCAAAAAGATATAAACATCTTCTGGTGATTTCAAGGTTTTGGAATGTATAGTAATTCGTCAGAGCTTCGAGCCTGAGGTCACCTGTCCAGAGACGGCGGTCACGCTTGGGTCCGTCTTCAAAAAAAGACTGCATGCATTCTTTAAGAGTGTTTGTTGCAACGAGGTCAATTCTGCTCAGCAAAGCATCTGCTGTTTCCGCAGGTTTCAGAACGGATATATCGGCACTTGTTGATGCACGGAAGCAAAAGTCAAACAGCCTGACAGGTTTATTGGTTTTATCTACCGTTATTTTTATGTATCTGCAAGCGTATCTTCTCGGCATTGTTGTTTTTTGCGGATAATCAAGATTGATTATTTCTTCCTGCAACCACGTTTTAGAGAGACCCTCCTTATATAAAGAAAAATCATCTTCGATCTCCCTCATATCTTCACCGAATTTGATGATTAATCGTAAAGGAGCATCAATAAAATCACTGACATTGTCAAATGCAAAGGAAAAATGTCCGACTGCGTGTTCACCGAGGTCGAGCAGAACGCTGTCACCGGTTGAAACGGCAATTTCGGTGATGTCAGGTTTTATATCTTTGTAATTAAGCTTGGGGAAATTTTCCTGAGCTTTGCTCAAAAAGAAGTTTTTGTTTTTCATAAAAACATCTCACTTTTTATATTTCATCCGGCTGCTGTCCGTCATGGGCAAGCCACTTGCATTCAGTGATTTCCATATTTGTAAAGGTTGCCTTGAAGGAAGAATTTTCCGGACTGCACGCATAGATTCCGAATCTGATTGTACCTGCACCGTTCCACATATGGCAAACTCTCATCTGTCTGAATGTTACGCCGTCGTCGGAGCACTCGATGCAATAATCATCTTCTCTGCGGCTGAATCTGTACCACATTGATTTGATATCTGCATCAATTTCCGTTGTTGCCCAGTCGGAATAACCGTTGTTTGTGACAACAGATCCGAGATGCTGAAACTTCTCGTTTTCATATTCAATTGATCCTTTTATCCAGTTATCGCTGTCAAGGTACATAACAATACCGCACTGGTCAAACCGGTGTTTGGTTTCAAATTCCGTTCTGACAATAAAAGAGAAAAACTTTTCATCAGTTTCCATCTGAAGCACGGGCGCGTTGTCATTCCTGAAATGATAATATGTTCTCTGCCATAAATCTGTATTGGGAGCAGTTGTTATTTCAATTTTATCGGCAGCTATTGAGTAGTCTGCAGGCTCCCTTGTCCATTTTAATATGTTTGTTTCAAGTTTCATAATAACACCTCATTAAATATTAATCCAGTAATAAAATAATACCATAAAAAATTATTTTTTCAACCTCTTGTAATAAATGAATACTTGGGTTTTAAACGATTCAGATTTTAATAAAGCAACCACCTCTTTTGGGAAATTACAAATTTTGTGATTCGCAGATTTAATTAAATCGCATACGGCATTCAGCGGCCGAAAACAGGATCCCTTTTTCATTTTCAGCTATTGAACAGGAAATCTTCAACCACGAAAACAGCTTTGTCAACACTATTATGCTACTTATTTAAATCGATATAAACTATTTCCAATGAAGATACAGCGGGCTGATCCTTATGTTTATGATGGTCCTTATTTTGGGGACGATTTTTATTTTTATGACAGAGCAGAGGATTCTCCGTTAAGCTTGAGCGGATATCGTGTAGATGAAAAGCATGGATATTCAAAAGAAATGCGTCAAAAAATATTGCCATTCATTATCGATTATAATATTCTCAGTAAACAACAGGTGTGCAATTATCTTGAACTTTTCATAAAAACAAACGGTAAAGCTGAAAAACAATAAGCGTGCTTTGATGAAATGGCAGGAAGATAAAGAGTTTGTACTCAATTACCGTTTAAAAGAACATCCTGTTGTGAAAATAGGAAAACTTGAAAGAAGATAAACATAAATGTTCATTATAAGCAAAGGTAAAAGAGGTTAGAATATGGGCTTTTTTGATGATGACTTTTTGCTTGGGATGTTTGATTTTAACTTTGACAAAAAATTAAGTTCGTTTGAGAAATTCTCAAGAGATATGTACATCGCCGAGCAGGCAAGGAAGCTTTTTGAAAATGACGAAAAGCCATCGGATTCGGGATTTGATTGGGACGATTATGATGACAATGAACCCGATTATACAAAAGAAAGACTGCTCAGCTACGGTTATAATGAAACCGACCTTGACGAAATGGGATATGAATTCATGGACGAATTTGACCGTGAAGTTCTTGCCGATGAAGCGGAAGAAAAAGAGTTATCGTGCATTGCGCCCGTTTCCGTTTCTATGGAATTCGACAGTGACGACGAGGATGAATTTTCAAAAATCAAGAGAGAAGATTATCACAACAAGCGCTCATACGATGCTGCATTGCATCTTTACAATGTAACCCACGATACGGTTGGTATTTATACGGAAGAACAGCGTGTATTTGAGGCGGAAAAGTGTGAATTCATTCTCAATTCCGATACTCTTGCTGCAAAATATCTGACCTATGACAACGGGTTTATTTTTGCTCAGGCTGTAAAAGATAATTTTGAATTGCCCGTAGATGTCCCCAATGAAGATAACAACCGCATAACATTTTTTGATGATTTGCTTACCGATATTGCCGAAGAAGATGTTGTGCTTGCTGCTGATATATGGGTGTGGTGTGTCAAGGAGTTTGGTCCGTATCTCAAATATACCGATTACGATTCGGAAATAACCAACGAAATTCTTTTTAATCTTGACAGTTATCCACAGGAATTTACCGATATTCTCATAGAAAAGCTTGATGCTGATGATGAATTCCGCCGCTTGCTTCTTACAAATACAAATGACCTTGCATATTGCACATCTTCTCTTGTTGCAAAAGCTCTTGGTAACGGAAACACAGAGACAGCAAAGAAAATATTTAACGACTGCGCAGCGAATCCTTCATTGAAAAGCAAGCTGCTTGAGAGCTTTATGATGGAGCTTATCCGCGATTGTGCCGATTGGAATGACTGCGAGGCAATGGGCTTGCTTTCAATTCATATTCTGCCGATGATGAAAGAAATTGATGACAAACGGCATCAGAGGCTTCTGCCGAAGTATGAGGAAGAAATATATTCGTACATAGATATGATGGAATCGGATTCCAAAGTTAGCAAATATTCAAAGAAATATGCATGGCACAACGCCTGCGCCGATGGCTCGGGATACGGAGTTTTACCACAGAATTACAGAACCGAAGCGGATTATAGCCGAAGGCATGAGGCTAAAAAAGCCACAAAAGAAAAAAGTGATTATGTTGATCCGAAAGCAGGAACCGACAAAACGGTTTATAACTTCTGCTCGGTTATGTTTGAAAACTCACAGCGGCAGTATATTTATCTTACGGGTGATAATGACATAAAAATCGGCGATGAAGTTATCGTACACGTGGGCGAAGATAACAGAGAAGTCTCCGCAACGGTTGTTTCAACCTCACAGCATATGCGTTTAACTGCACCGTATCCCGTGGATAAAGCAAAAAAGATATTGAGAAAAGCATAGTTTAACAATATGCAATAAAGCTATGAGTCAATCCACAAATATAAAAGCCCGTCTTCGGACGGGCTTTTTGTTGTCATAATTCATTTTGCAGGAAATCCTGTGCCAAAAAGAACAGCGTTGTTTGTTCTAACATTTTTCTAACAAACGGACGGAAAATGAGTTTTTGCATGAATCCAAGCATATCAACACTTGCAGAAATTGACCTTTTGGTTTCTTGAACTGAACTTTTGTCAGGTGATTCTGCAAGGTTCCACCAAATGGAATGCAATTCCACTATCTGAGTGTCCCTACGAACCAAAAGGTCAGGGGTTCGAATCCCTTGCAGCGCGCCAATTAAAGGATACGGATTTTCCGTATCCTTTAGTTTTTATCGGCAAAGGATTCGAAAGCCTGTTTTGATTTTTATTGCTTATTTTACCTATTGCCTTTTTTCGTAATATAATATAAAATATCTTTATCGGTAAGAACGCAAAAAACATACTTACTTTACTATTATATTTCGGGAGATGAAAAAATGAACACCGTGAAAACACCTCAGAATACTGTCCGTCCGTTTGGCTGGCGCGATAAACTCGGCTATGCAATGGGCGACATGGGATGCGGATTCTCATTCCAGCTTGTATCAACCTTCATGCAGCTTTTTTATATGCAGTATATCGGCGTAGGGGAAGAAGCATATGCAATAATCATTATCCTTTCAAAAATATTCGATGCAATCAACGATATTATTATCGGCAACCTTGTTGACACAAAGAGAATAAGTAAAAAGAGTAAATATATGCCGTGGATTCTTCTCGGCGGTGTTACATTGGTTATTTTCAATGTTATGCTGTTTGCTCCCGTCAAGAATTTCTCACAGTGGGGAAAATATGCATGGTGTCTTATTGCTTATTGCCTCTGGTCAATTGCTTACACAATGGTAAATGTTCCTTATGGTTCACTTCACTCGGTTATCACGGATAATCCGCAGGAGAAGGTTTCTCTTTCAACTTTCAGAAGTATCGGTGCGGCCCTTCCTGCAATCGTTATCATGATAGTTCTTCCACGTATAGTATATAATACAACAGTCAATGCAGCGGGCGAGGAAATACAGACCCTTAAGGGCGAAACCCTTCTGCCCGTTGCGGTTGTTCTTTCGGTAATTGCGCTTGTTGTTCTTTGGGGAACAACAAAGCTTGTTAAAGAACGTGTAAACCACGATTCAAGCGAAAATGCGGTAGGTTTCAAGGCGATTATATCCTCAGCAAAATCGTTCTTCACGAATCGTGCGATGGTAGGTGCAACAATCGCAACCGTTGCATCCGTTGCACTTTTTAATTCAACAATGGCTCTTAATAACATGGTTTTCCAGTATTTCTTCAGAGATACAGATAAAATCAGCATTGCTATGATAGGCAGCTATGCACCCATGGTTATCTTTATGGTGCTTATCGGAAAGCTCACGAAGAAATTCGGCAAGAAGAATGTTATTGTTACAACAATGTTAATCGGCGCAGTTGCAGGTATTGTTTCGCTTTTCGTTCCCATCACACCCGACTCAAAGGGCATGATTATCTATGTCGTTTGTCTTATGGGTCTTAACCTCGGCAACGCCGGATTCCAGATTTCCGTATGGGCAATCGTTGCGGACTGCATTGAAATGAGCTACAGGAAAACAGGCAAGAGTGAAGAGGGTTCGCTTTATGCGCTTTATTCCTTCTTCCGCAAGCTTGCTCAGGGTATCGGTCAGGCGGTAGTTGCTCTCGGACTTTCTGCAATCGGTTTTGTTGAGGGCGACAATGCCGTACAGCCTGCAGATTTCGGCGAGAATGTAAAATCTCTTTATTTCGTTGTTCTTGCAATCGGTTCACTCATAGCGTTTCTTTCAATGAAGTTTATCTATAACATCGGCAAGAAGGAAGAAATCGAGTTTGCACAGGAAATTGAAGCATAATCAGTAAATTGAAACGGAGTGACTTGCGAAAGCAAATCACTCCGTTTTTCGTCTAAGAATAAATAAGAGGAGGTTTTATAAACCCCAACAGTTTAATGATAACACAAGATTTATTCAATGTCAATAATAAAACGCAAAACAAATCAGCATATTAACTAAATTCTCTGTTTTATATAATTAAAATAAGTTGATTTTGTACAAAATTACGTCTTGAAAACATATAGAATTCATGCTATATTATAGTCAAGGAAAGGGTGATACCAATGAGAAGGTAAAAACCTTAAGACATAAAGATTTCAAAAAAAGAAATCAAAAAGTCTTAACCTACAATCTTAAAGGAAGCGAAAATAAAACAATCGAACAATTTAAGATTGGACAATACCGTAGAAAGAGAGGTTAACCAAAGATGTTAGATAACAAGAATTCACAGAAATAACCCTTGACAGGTTGTGTAAAGAAACACCGGTCAAGGGTTATTTCCATTTTATGAATAGTTTTGGTGCGTTGAAACCGTGAGGGTTTCGGCGTGTTTTATTTTTACAGATAAAAAGACCTCACACAAGGTGAGGTCAGAATCTGTCGACATAATTACACTTGTTTTATTGTTTTATTAAATCATTCTTTTTAATAAAATCAATGGTTTCGTCAACGGTTGTGAATGCCATTGCAACGCTTGTGTCAGCTGCACCGTAATAGATTGCGATTCGACCTGTTTCGCTGTCTGCAAGAGCTGCACAGGGGAAAACAACGTTTGGAACATCACCGACACATTCATAAAGCTCATGAGGAGCAAGAAGGAAGCAGTCTGCCCTGTGGAGAACCTTCCAGGGTTCGTCTTTATCAAGAATTGCCGCACCCATTGCATATGTAAAGCCGTTACAGCTTGTGAGAACACCGTGATAGAACATTAGCCAGCCTTCGTCGGTTTCGATGGGTGTGGGGCCTGCACCTACCTTTGTCATCTCCCAGTTTTTAACAGGGGACATAACGAATCTGTGTTTGCCCCAGTAGGTCAAATCCTTGCTGTGGCTGAGAAAAATATCACCGTAGGGAGTGTGTCCTCTGTCGCAGGGACGGATGAGCAGAAGATATTCGTCATTGACTTTTCTGGGGAAGAGCACGCCGTTTCTTGCAACGGGATAGCAAGCATCTTCAAGCTGTGTCCACTTCTTGAAGTCGGTTGTGTATGCAATGCCGATTGTTGTGCCGTGAGGAGTAAGATTTACCCATGAAAGATAATATTTGCCGTCAATGAGGCAGAGTCTGGGGTCGTAGCCTCTGAAAATAACCTTTTCTTCAAGCTCCCAGCTTATGGCATCCTTGCTGTAACCGACAACAAGTGTATGGTCGCGGCTCATAACGTCAACTCTGAAAACACCAGCAAAACCGTCGCCGTAGGGAACAACAGCTGAATTGAAAATGCTGTTTGCCATATAAAGATTGTCACGGGTTATAACGGGGTTTCCGCTGTAACGCCAGACGGGATATTTATATCCTTCGGGTTTATCCTGCCAGGGAATATTTGGAATTTTTTCTCCGATTATTTTTGCCATAAAACTACCTCTTTCTGCGTGATGATACAGTTCCAAGTATATTATAACAAAACTTTAATAATTAGGCAATATCGGATTTCTGTCTTTTGGACATTCTTTTCCAGCTTATGAATCCGTAAATATCATTCGCAAGGAAAATTACGAAGCAGATGATGACAGAAATATAAGATATATCCGAAAATGCTGCCATAACCCAGAGAATAATGAGTATGATATCGTTTGCAGCATAAGCAACAGCGAAATACGCACTTCTGCGGAAGGTGAGATAAACTGCAATAAAGCTGGTTGTAACGGACAGGGTGCTGAAAAAAAGATTTGCCGTATTAAAATATCGCAGAACAAAATAAAACAGCACGGTGACCAAAACAGTAAGAAACAGCATGAATATAACCTCCTTGCTGCTTATATGATTAACTTTAACCTCGGATTTCTTGCCCTTGTACGGATTTTTCAGCCATGAAATGAGAGCAAAAGCTGCCATCGGACCGGTCATTCCGAGATAGGTTATCATTTCGCCGTAATAAGCAAAAGAGTAAGAAATTATGCCGTATAAAATGCTGAAAACAACCATGAGAAGCTGACCGAAGGGATTTCCCTTGGCATTAAAAATCAGAGAGGTAACACCGATGATAGAGGCAGCAAGGGTGAGATAGTTTTCTCTGTCAAATGCGACAAATGAAGCAACTGTTACAAAAACGGAAATGCTCCACAAAGCGATTTCGCCTTTTGTAAAACATTTCATAATTCTTTTAGTCATATTTCCTCCAAGAAAAAAGCATCCGCAAACATATCTTCAAAGACCTAACGATATGTTAACGAATGCTTGATTGCATTTTACTACCCGGTGGCAGTTAATATTTAGTTTATTACACTATAATATTTTATTATTACGATGTCAAGCTTATTTTACGTTTTTACCGAAACGCTTGATTTTCTGCGTGGTTGTTTTTTCAAGAGCATCATCAAGCACCTCAACGGTTTTGATGTGTTTGTATCCGGGAATTTTTTTGTTTACTGCCTTGATTGCACCCTTAACTGCTTTTTCGGTTTCTTCTTCTGAGGGCTGTCTGCCGAATTTCTGTCTCAGATAATCAAGATTCGGAAAAACTCTTGCCTTTACATAGGATTCGCCGTTTTCCTTTGCGCCGAAAACAAGCACCTCGCCGATTTCGGGATATTCGGAAAGCCTCGTTTCAAGCTCCTCGGGATAGATGTTTTTGCCGTTTTCGGTAACGATAACGTTCTTTATTCTGCCCTTTATGAAAAGGTCGCCTTTTTCGTCGATGTATCCGAGATCTCCCGTGCAGAACCAGCCGTCACGGAAAACTTCTGCGGTTGCTTCGGGGTCATTATAATATCCGAGCATGATATTGTCACCCTTGGCTAGGATTTCGCCGACGCCTTCGTCATTGGGATTATCGATTTTAAGCTGAACCCCGGGAACTGCAATGCCTGTGGATTCGGTGTTTACATGGAAATCGTTGTTGGTTGCAAGAAGGGGAGAACATTCGGTAAGACCGTAGCCCTGAAGAGTGCGGATACCAAGTGCACTGAAATCTTCAACAAGAGCGGGGTCAAGCTCGGCGGCGCCTACGATAAACATTCTGATTTTTCCGCCGAGGGATTTTCTGACCTTTGAGCAGATAATCTTGCGGATTATGAAGGGAGTTTTCTTCAGAGCATCGGCAAGAGATTCGTTTTCAAAATGTTCCTTGTATTTTGCGGGACAGTCAGCGGCGATTGATTTTCTGATTCTTTTGTTGAGCACCTTGAGAAGTGCAGGAACAACAATAAGTGCCGTAGGCTGATATTCGAGAAGGTTTTTCTGAATTTTGGTGAGTCCGTCGCAGTAGCAGATTGTTGCTCCCTTTGAAAGCACAAGAAGGAAATTAATTGTACATTCATAGGTGTGGTGAAGCGGAAGAATTGAAAGTGTTTTGTCGCAAGGCTTTACTTTTACGATTCTGACCGTTGAGTGGATATTGGCGCAAAGGTTATTCTGTGAAAGGCAAACACCTTTTGAATTACCTGTTGTGCCCGAGGTGAAAATGAGAATTCGCATCTCATCCTTGCCGATTTCGATCGAGTCAACAAGTGCGGGATTGCTTTTTTCCTTTGCGAGTGTTTCTATGTTATCAAAAGATATATAGTTGATTTCACGGGTAACAACATTCCTGAGTGCTTCTGTCTTTGCGTTATCCGTGCAAACGGCAACACATTCGGCTGAATCAAGGAAGTCACGGACATCTTCTGCCTGCAATTCCTTATCGATAGGAACAGCAACACCGACGGTTGCGGCGCAGAGATAGGAAAGTGCCCATTCAAATGAGTTTGCTCCGATAATTGCAATTTTTTTACCGAGATAACCCATTTCGATAAGTTTGGTGCAAAGACCGTAATAAAGCTCTTTAAGTTGGGCGTAGGTGATGTTGCGTAATCCGTCTTTTCCGTTTCTTATCTGGAAAGCGGTTCTTTTTGCATATCTTACAGCGGAATCGTTGATGATTTCTCTGAAGTTGTTGAATCTTTTTTCATTGTAATAAGACGGTGTCATTACATCCTCCGTGCAAAAGTGTTATGTCTGATTTCTGAATTATTATAACATTTTTATTATCTGACAATCAACTAACAAAATCTTAATATTTTCTTAATATTTTTATGGTAAAGGGCAAAGATGACAACCGAACGGTTAGCGTCAACTAATCTTTTGTTGAAAATGACAAAAAATAAAAACGAAGGTATTTTTATCCTTGAAATTCATTGACAAATGTTTTTAAAAGTTTTAGAATAAATACAGTTAGCGGCGGCTAACTTGCAACTTTTTACGAAACAAGGTGAGTTTATGACTTTGCTTGACGCTCAGGAAGGTAAAGAATATATAATTCAGAGCATTGAAACCGATGACGAAGAGCTTGATGCTTTTCTGTTTTCGCTCGGTTGCTACAGCGATGAACCTATAACCGTTGTGTCGCACATCAAGGGCGGCTGCGTGGTTTCAATCAAGGACGGCAGATACACTATCGACAATCAGCTTGCAGAGGCAATCAAAGTCTGGTGACGATGTTAAAAGTAGTCTGCCGATTACTTTTGGAAGTGAGTTAGTGGTTACTAACTTGAATTTTACAGCATGATGCTGTTGAATAACATAAACTCCGAAGGAGGAAATCAAAATGAGAATTGCATTAGCGGGCAATCCCAACAGCGGTAAAACCACCATGTATAATGCACTTACCGGCAGAAACGAAAAGGTCGGCAACTGGGCAGGCGTTACAGTTGAAAAGAAAGAACATCCCATCAAAAAGAGCTACTACGGCGGCGAAGGACTTGTTGCGGTTGACCTTCCCGGTGCATATTCGATGTCGCCCTTCACCTCTGAAGAGAGTGTCACAAGCTCATTCGTAAAGAACGAAAATCCCGATGCTATTATCAATATTGTTGATGCAACAAACCTCAGCAGAAGTCTTTTTTTCACAACACAGCTTCTTGAGCTTGGTATTCCGGTTGTTGTTGCTCTTAACAAGACCGATATCAACAAGAAAAAGGAAACAAAGATTGATGCTGCGGCTCTTTCCAAAAAGCTCGGATGCCCCGTAATTGAAACGGTTTCCACCTCCGCAGACGGACTTGCCGAAGTTGTTAAGGCGGCCGTTGCATTGAACGGCAAGGGACAGACAGCTCCTTATTTTCAAGGTAATATTGACCTTACCGACAGAAAAGCTGTGGCTCTTGCCGACAGAAAGCGTTTTGAATTTGTCAATAAGGTTGTTAAGGAAGTTGAAGCCCGCAAGGTTCTCACAAAAAACAAGAACTTCCAGGATAAGATTGATGCTGTTCTCACAAACAAGTGGCTCGGAATTCCCATTTTTGCCGTTGTTATGTTTGCCGTTTTCTGGATTTCTCAAGCAGGTCCGGGTGTGTGGATTGCAGAGGGCTACGAATTTGAAAACGGAACTGTTATTCCCGGTCTTGTAACTCTTCTTGAGTCTTTCCAGGGATGGGTAGGAGGATTCTTCGAAAACGCCAATCCTCTTCTTTATTCGCTTCTCATTGACGGTGTAATCGGCGGTGTTATTGCAGTTGTCGGTTTCCTTCCGCTCGTCATGGTTATGTATTTCCTTATCGCTCTTCTTGAAGACTGTGGCTATATGGCTCGTGTTTCTGTTGTTCTTGACCCGATTTTCAAAAAGGTGGGGTTGAGCGGCAAATCGGTCATTCCCTTTGTTATCGGTATTGGCTGTGCAATTCCCGGTGTTATGGCAAGCCGTACAATCCGCAATGAACGTGAACGCAGAGCAACTGCTATGATTACCCCCTTTATGCCTTGCGGTGCAAAACTTCCCGTTATTTCACTTTTTGCAGGCGCATTCTTTGAGGATGCAACATGGGTTGGTCCGCTTATGTATTTTGCGGGTATCGTTATTATCTTTATCAGTGCACTCATTATCAACAAGATCACAGGATATAAGGCTAAAAAGTCATTCTTTATTATGGAGCTCCCCGAATATAAGGTGCCCAGCCTTTGGAGAGCAACAAAATCCATGTGCAGCCGCGGTTGGGCTTACATAGTAAAGGCGGCAACAATCATCCTTGTCTGCAACACTGCAGTTCAGATTATGCAGACATTCGACTGGAGCTTTAAGGTTGCCGAAACCGCAGACACATCAATTCTTGCTTCAATTGCCGGTCCCTTTGCTTATGTTCTTGTTCCCGTTGCAGGTGTTCTTTCATGGCAGCTTGCAGCAGCAGCCGTTACCGGTTTTATCGCAAAGGAAAACGTTGTAGGTACTCTTGCGGTGTGCTTTGTGGGTCTTGAAAATCTTATCGATACAGAAGAGCTTGCGCTTATGGAAGGCGCAGGCACAGAGGTTGCAGGCGTTATGGCGATCAGCAAGGTTGCGGCTCTTGCTTATCTTATGTTTAACCTTTACACACCTCCCTGCTTTGCGGCTATCGGTGCTATGAACAGCGAAATGAAGAGTGCAAAGTGGCTCTGGGCAGGTCTCGGATATCAGTTCGGTACAGGCTTTACCATTGGCTATCTTGTGTATCAGATCGGTACACTCATCACAACAGGCTCGGTTGGTGCAGGTTTTGTTCCCGGACTTATCGCAGTTATCGCATTCGTTGCAATCATCATCGGTCTTTGCATCCATGCAAACAACATGAGCAGAAAAGAAAAGGAACTCAAAAGCAAAAAATCTCCCGTGATGAGTGCAAAATAATCAGGAGTAAATATGGAAAACATTATTATATCCGTTGTTATTATCGCAATAGTCGGTCTTGCCGCATTATATATTATCAGAGCAAAAAAGAAGGGGCAGAAATGCATAGGCTGTCCCGACAGCAAGACTTGTCCTCATGCAAAAAACGGCGGATGTCCTTCGTGTAAATAGCAGCAACCCCCTTGAATTTCTTTGTGAAATCCAAGGGGGCATTTTATTTCAGAAATGCTTTTATGTTTTCGAGATGCTTTTCGGCGATTTTGCGTCCTATGTCATATACTTTCTGCATGACATCGGGATTGTGTTCAACTCTGCCGATTTCAAGAGGCGCATCGGGTCTTATAACATAAG
Organism: Acutalibacteraceae bacterium; assembly: GCA_045531035.1. Classification (GTDB taxonomy): domain Bacteria; phylum Bacillota; class Clostridia; order Oscillospirales; family Acutalibacteraceae; genus CAG-177. Next base: position 17,637 of record JAZSDF010000039.1, read on the forward strand.
CTTCACCCGATTTTTCCTTTTCTTCGATATATGCAAGGGTATCGTTATATTCGATATGGCGGTTTTCCATTGCTTTGACAACATTCGGATATTCCTTGAGAGCATATTTCATAATCTTTGCCGCCGAACTCGGTTTTTTGAAATATCCCTTCGGTTGAGTGAGAATGATAACATTCTTTTTAAATCCGATGCTTTCAAAATACTGAATGGGGACGGAATCTGCAATACCTCCGTCAAGGTATTTTTTGCCCTTTATTTCAACGGGTTTTGAAACAAGAGGCATTGAAGCAGAGGCTCTGAAACATTCGAGCGCATCGTCGCCTGCTTCGTCGGAATTGATATATACCGCTTTACCTGTTTCAACATCCGTTACCACAACATAGAAATCCATGGGGTTATCAATATATGCTTCATTATCGAAAAGGTCAAGTGTATCGGGAATTGTGTGATAACAAAATTCCGCACCGAAAAGGTCGCCTGTTTTTATGAGAGAACGGAAACTGCAGAATCTCGGGTCTTTTGCAAACCTCTTATTGTATCTTATAACTCTGCCGATTTGTCTCGACTTATAGTTGCAGCCGAATGCCGCACCTGCCGAAACACCGATTGCCGCATCAAATTCAATTCCGTTTTCCATGAAAACGTCCATGACGCCTGCAGTGAAAAGGCCCCGCATTGCGCCGCCTTCAAGAATTAATCCTTTTTTCATTTTCCGAGCTCCTGCATAGTTACTTCTTCTTTGGGATACTGTGAGGGGTATTTATCCTGATAGTAGTTCTCCAGACTGTAATCAATTTCACCGTTTTCACCGATGTTTATAGCGGTGCAGCCTCTTTGTGAACCCAGCGTTGAAATCTTCGAATATGCAAGGTAGTCAATGCTGTAAGAATAGTTGAGGTCTATTCCCTTGTAGTTCATCGAAAAATTGTTCAGGTGATCATGTCCGCAGAAAACGGAATCGGTGCTGCCGAGCTCCTGCATTGTTTCAAAGAAATTATCCTCATAAACACCGTGATAAACTATTTTATCCGTTTCTCCTGCGGTGCCGTAATTTAGCTTCACGTTTTCTGTGTCTGCGTATCCGTTTTCGGAGTATTCAACCCATGCATCTTTGTATTCGGAAATAGGAATGTGAAGAAAAACGGAAGATGGCGGATTGAGTGCATTGATATCTTCAAGTGCAGCTGCGCTGCTTGAAGAATAAAGCCTCATCCTATTGTGATTTCGGTTTGCTTCGACGGTATTTTTATACCATTCAATCTGATTATCATGGATATTATCGTATTTCCACATAATTCCGAGATAATCGCCGTCAACATATGAATGAGAGTCTATGGTGTAAATAGAACGGGTGATGTATCCGTTGGAATTAACAATATTGAAGACCTGATTTCCGTAGCCGTCAACATCCTTTGCACCGTCACGCATAAGGCAATGGGGATATTTCTCGTAGAAATCGGTTATTTCCTCACGGTCAAAATAGCTGTAGGCTTCGGTGTCGTGATTGCCGTATGTAACAGTCCAGTAAACTCCGAGTGTTTCCATAAGCTCTGCAAAAATCTTTGCGCCCGATTTATTGTTGAGTGTGCCTGCTATGTATGGTACAGGGAAGGCAATGTCGCCTGTGACAATAACAAAATCAGGCTTTTCGGCTTTTATCATGGCAGCAACAGCATTGAGTGCCATTTGGTCTTTTTTCGTTGATATCCAGCCGCCGCCGATATGGATATCGGTAAGCTGAAGCACTTTAAGTCCGTTGTCCGAAATGATGTTCCATACACCGTCGGTCGGGTTTTCAAATTTTATTCCATTATCTCCGACCGCAGAGAATGTTTTTGCTCTTTTTATGTTCGAATTGACAACAACAATGTTTGCGATTGCGGTAACAACAGAAATAACAGCTACAACCGCAAGTATAATTGATATAACCTTCAAAAACTTCTTCTTTTTCATTTTTACACCCCTTTTTAAATAAGGGCACAGTTTATAATACTGTGCCCTGAAATTTTGTGTATCAGAAAAGATTTGCGATTCCGAAAATAATTGTCTTGAAGAAAGCAACAATTTTTTCGCCTGCATTGAATTCGTTGCCGTAAAGCTCAAACTGAGCAAGCATGCAGTTGTCGTCGGCATAGAAATCAAGATATGTGATAACTGAGGTTTCGTAATTTGTTGAATTTTCTTTGATGTCGATAATTCTTACGCCTCTGCCGTGGTCACCGTATGAACCGAAGCCTGCGCTGGGAGTGTTGACAAGGTCAACGCCTTCATATTCAACAACGAATGAATTCTTATGGTCGTGACCGAAGAACATTGCAACAACGTCGCCTTGGTTCTTAACAGCTGTAAACTGACCGCCGTTCTTTGAAGGAGGACAGGGAGTTTCGTTGAGCTCGCCCGCTTTGAGGTTTTCGGGGTTGATAGCGTAGTATTTGCCGTCGCTTTCAACATATTCATACTTATCTTTTTCCGATGCGGGAACTTCGGAAATAACATCATAAATTTCATTAACGATGATATGCTGGAACATCATTGAGGGAACAAGCTTTCCGCCATTCTGCTCTTTGAGTTCGTTTGAAGTTTTTACATACCAGTCAAGCTGATCCTTGTGAACATGGTCGTAGCCGTCTTCGTCATACATGTTGGAGTCAATCATCCAGAGATTATATGCAATCTTGGAAGCATCTTTCGATGAGTAGACAGGAACATTATATGTACCGCAGCCGTAAAGAGCTTCGCCTTCGTCAACAGCAATGCAGCAGTCATATGCTGAGTAAATTTCCATCTGCTCTTCTTTGGTAACAATTTCTTCCGCATCGTGGTTGCCGAAAACAACTGCAACGGGAATACCGATTTCTTCAAATATAGACATATAGTGGCTTATGCCATATTTAACAAGCTGAAGATCAATTGATTTTATACCTATTGTTGCAGAACCTGCGGAAATATTATCGCCGGTAAGAACAATGAGGTCGGGCTGAGCATCAATAACAACATCCTTAAGGAACTGCTTTGTTGCAGGTGTAAGGAGTGTGCCGTCCTGAATATCAGAAATCTGCATGATGCGGAAGTTTCCATCCTTGTCAAACTGAAGCTTTTCTGTTGTATCTGCTGCAAATGATGGTATAAGCATACCGAAAGCAAGAACAACGGAGAGAAGAAGTGCTGCAAATTTTTTCATGGTTATCTCTTCCTTTTCTATAAGTATATTCATAAAATATTATAACATTTTTTGAATTGTTGTCAATAAAAAAGAAACAGACCGTCCTGAAAACGGTCTGTATTTTTTAAAGAAACGGTCTCATTTTGTCTTCAAGATTTTCTTCAAGCTCGCTTATTCTTGTTGCAAGATGTTTGACTTCGTTTGAAGCGGCGGGATATTGGTTAAGATATTTATTGATAGATTTGATGCCCATTCCGCAGCCGTCGGTTATAAGACTTGCTGCCTGTGCGGCTGTGGGCTTGAATGCCATTTCCGCATTTGCTTTGATTTTTGACATGCCCTTTGCCATGATATTCGGCTCTTTTCCTTCGCAGTTAAGCTTATGAAGAGTGTCGTCGATATCTTTTTCAAGGTCTTTATGCTCGGTTTTGCTTTCTTTGAGTACCTGTGTTAATTCTCCCTCTTCAAGATAGGGAAGTACATCGTCGATTGAGGCAACTGCCATTCTTATTCCTGCACTACATTCACGAAGAAGGTACAGGGTATCGTTGTTTTCATTCATATTATCATCTCCCGATTATATTATTGACAAAAAAGAGCGATTTAATTATTATAAAATCAAGGAAGTGATAAAAATGATTTTTGCAAACCATGCACATATTTTTCCGAAGGAATTGAGACCCGAGGGCTGCGTTGAAAAGCTTATGGAATTTCTTGACGAATGTGAAATAGACAAAGCCGTTGCCTTTGCACCGTTTTCAGACAGATTTCATGAAGGCGGTTTTGAAGGCAGTCCGAATGACTGGCTTGCAAAGCAGATAAGAGGAAACGACAGGCTTGTCGGCTTCGGTACGGTTGATTTTACACAGGATCTCCGTGACGAGGTGGACAGAATTGCCGACCTCGGTTTCAAAGGAATAAAACTTCATCCGCCTTACCAGGAGTTTGTAATTGACGGTGAAGATGCTTTTAAGGTTTATGAAAGAGCACAGGAGCTCGGACTTTTTCTTTCTTTCCATTCGGGTATGCATTGGCACAGACTGCGTGAAAACCATGTTTTGCTTTTTGACGAGGTCGCCTGGAATTTTCCGCGCCTTAAGTTCAGCATGGAGCATATCGGCGGATATCATTTCTTCAAGGATGCACTTGCCGTTATGTGCAACAATTCAAGAGGTGAGTTTGACCGTGTTTTTGCAGGCTGGACAAGTGTAGGAAACCGCAAAGGAAAGGGCGATGAATGGGCGCTGACCGATGAAGAGCTTGAAATCGTTATTGCTCAGACGGGTGAAGACAGAAGCATTTTCGGTCTTGATTTTCCGTATTCAAAGCCTGAACACATAAAATCCGATATTGCAAGAATAAGAAGCCTTGATATTTCGGAGGAATGTAAAGAAAAAATTCTGGGTAAAACACTTGAAAGAGTGCTGAAATAAATTCGGGGAATGTCTCACGGAGATGAAGAAGCTCTTTTCTCCGAACGACAGGCGTATGTGCTATACGTCGAGTTCGGAAAAAGAGCTAAAAAGAAACATATAATTACATTCTTGAGTATTATATAAAAATCAAATGGCTTGCAGAGGTTGATTTCCTTTGCAAGCCAAATTTTTATTTATTCGTTTCTTTTGTTCTTCGCTTCGTAAGGCATTCCCCTCACATACCTCTGCGTCTTACGCAGTTCTCAAGATTAATGGCTTCATATACGCCGTCATCAAACAAATCGCAGATATTCTTATATTCTTCAAGCGAAAGAGTTTCAAGTGTTTTGTTTTCTCTTATGCAGAGAGCGACAAGTTCGCCCGTTGCCTTATATGCGTCACGGAAGGGGAGACCCTTTGAAACAAGATAGTCGGCACAGTCGGTTGCATTGATGAATCCGCCTGCAGCAGCTTTTCTCATGTTTTCGGGAATAGCTTTCATGGTTGCAATCATGGGAACGAGAGTTACAAGGCAGATTTTAACGGTGTCGAACGCATCGAAAATCGCATCCTTGTCTTCCTGCATATCTTTGTTATATGCAAGGGGAAGTCCCTTCATAACGGTGAGAAGAGTCATAAGGTCGCCGAATACTCTGCCGCTTTTGCCTCTTACAAGCTCAGCAATATCGGGGTTCTTCTTCTGAGGCATGATGCTCGAACCTGTTGAAAATGCGTCATCAAGCTCAACAAACTTGAATTCCCATGAACACCAGAGAATGATTTCCTCGCAAAGTCTTGAAAGATGAACCATGCAGATTGAAAGTGCGCTTGCAAGCTCAATGCAGAAATCTCTGTCGGCAACGCCGTCAAGAGTGCTTGCGGTGTATGAATCAAAGCCGAGAATGGAAGCTGTCATTGAGCGGTCAATGGGATAGGTTGTGCCTGCGAGTGCACCGCTTCCGAGAGGAGATGAGTTCATTCTCTTTCTTGCATCTTCTATTCTTCCGAGGTCACGCCCCAGCATTTCAATATATGCAAGAAGATGTGCCTTGAAGGTTATGGGTTGCGCTCTCTGGAGATGAGTGTAGCCGGGCATGATTGCATTACCGTATTCTTCGCCCTTTGCGGTGAGTGCATCAATAAGTTCATTGATAAGCTTGAGTGTTTCGTCACATTCGTCACGAAGATAAAGTCTTACATCGAGAGCAACCTGGTCATTTCTGCTTCTTCCGGTGTGAAGTCGTTTGCCCGGGGCACCGACTCTTTCTGTCAATGTCTGCTCAATGAATGTGTGAATATCCTCTGCATTGGGGTCGATAAGCAGTTTGCCGTCAGCAATATCTGCCTTAATCTGAATAAGCTCAGCAACGATTACTGCGGCATCTTCGTTTGAAACGATGCCTTTTGCGGCGAGCATTGTGACATGAGCAATGCTGCCCTCGATATCCTGAGCGTACATTCTTGAGTCTGTTGCTATTGATGAATTGAAATCGTTGGTTTTCTTATCCGCTTCCTTTGAAAAACGGCCTGCCCATAATTTCATAAATTGTCACTCCTTAACGGGAAAAAGAGCCGCCCGAAAATGACGGCTCTTTTTTTATTTTATTTATTGGAATTTCTTTCAGCTTCGAGAATAGCCTTAACCTTGATAGGAAGACCGAAGAGATTAATGAAGCCTGCAGAATCCTTCTGGTCGTAAACTTCGTCAGCATCGAATGTTGCGAAATCTTCGCTGTAAAGTGTGTAGGGTGAGGTTACACCTGCGTTAATGATGTTGCCCTTATAAAGCTTGAGCTTAACGTCGCCTGTAACTGTTTCCTGAGTCTTGTCAACGAAAGCTGCAAGGGACTCACGGAGAGGAGTGAACCACTGACCGAAGTAAACAAGCTCTGCATACTTGTGAGCGATGATTTCTTTGTAGTGCATTGTGTCTCTGTCAAGGCAGAGTGTTTCGAGAATATCGTGAGCCTTGAAGAGGATTGAACCTGCAGGATTTTCGTAAACGCCTCTGGACTTCATACCTACAAGACGGTTTTCAACGATATCGTTGAGACCGATGCCGTTCTTTCCGCCGACTTCGTTGAGGTAAGTGATGAGCTCTACGCCGCCCATTTCCTTGCCGTTGATTGCTGTGGGAACACCCTTTTCAAAGTGGATTGTGATATATGTGGGTTCGTCGGGTGCCATTTCGGGAGAAACGCCCATTTCAAGGAAGCCGGGCTTGTTGTACTGAGGCTCGTTTGCGGGGTCTTCAAGGTCAAGACCTTCGTGTGAAAGGTGCCAGAGGTTCTTATCCTTTGAATAGTTTGTTTCACGGTTAATCTTAAGAGGAATGTTGTGTGCCTCTGCGTATTCGATTTCTTCTTCTCTTGACTTGATGTCCCAGATTCTCCAGGGAGCGATGATTTCCATTTCAGGAGCAAAAGCCTTGATTGTGAGCTCAAATCTTACCTGGTCGTTGCCCTTACCTGTGCAGCCGTGGCAGATAGCATCTGCGCCTTCAGCCTTAGCAATTTCAACGATTCTCTTTGCGATGATGGGACGTGCAAAGGATGTGCCGAGAAGATATTCCTTTTCATAAACTGCGCCTGCCTTGAGGGTGGGGAAAATGTAATCGCTTACAAATTCATCCTGAAGGTTTTCAATGTAGAGCTTTGATGCGCCTGTTTTGATAGCCTTCTCTTCAAGACCGTCAAGCTCTGTGCCCTGACCAACGTCACCGGAAACAGCGATAACTTCGCAGTTGTTGTAGTTTTCCTTGAGCCAGGGAATGATGATTGATGTATCGAGGCCGCCTGAATAGGCGAGAACTACTTTTTTGATTTCTTTCATGATAAATTCTCCGTTCTTTTAGTTTGTTTATGCAATAATTATACATCGAATATTCAAAAAATCAAGCAATTTTTGAATATTTATGCATTTTCGTCGTAATTAACAAAAATCTTTCTTTTATTGGCTCTTAACCGAGCAAAAGACCGACTTTTTTCTTTGCTTTGGTAAGAGTTCTGTTTGCAAGACGTGCTGCTTTTTCTGCTCCTGCCGCCGCTGTGTCAAGAAGATACTGCTTATCTGCAATAAGACGCTTGTATTCTTCCTGAACGGGACGGAGCTCTTCGATAACTGCTTCCGCAACCTTAACTTTGAAGTCGCCGTAGCCCTTGCCTTCGAATTCTTTTTCTATTGCATCGAAATCAAGACCCGTGCAGCATGAATAAATAGCCATGAGGTTGTTTATTCCGTCCTTGCCGTCTGCATATCTTACACAAGCCTCGCTGTCTGTGACAGCTGACTTGAATTTTTTGAGGATAACCGAAGGTTCATCAAGAAGTGAAACAGAAGCCTTGGGATTGGGGTCGCTCTTTGACATCTTCTGTGTGGGGTCCTGAAGGCTCATGACTCTTGCACCTACCTTGCCTATGAAGGGTTCGGGAAGGGTGAAGGTGTTGCCTCTGAGAGAGTTGAATCTTGTTGCAACGTCTCTTGCCAGTTCAAGATGCTGTTTCTGGTCTGCACCGATGGGAACGTAGTTTGCCTGATAAAGAAGGATATCAGCCGCGATAAGTACGGGATATGCAAAAAGACCAACGTTTACATTATCTGCATGCTTCTGCGATTTCTCCTTGAACTGTGTCATTCTCGAAGCTTCGCCGAACTGGGTGTAGCAGTCAAGAATCCATGCAAGCTCAGCGTGTGCGGCAACCTGACTCTGAATGAAAACAATGCTCTTTTCGGGGTCGAGACCGATTGAAAGAAGAATTGCATACATTTCCATAATCTGCTGACGAAGCTTTGCGGGGTCGGGATGAATTGTTAATGCGTGAAGGTCTGCAACCGCATAAAGGCAGTTGTAGTCATCGCTCATTGCCTTCCAGTTTTTGAGTGCGCCGAGATAATTTCCAAGGGTAGGAATTGATGTCGGCTGAATCATACTTAAAACTATAGGCTTTTTTTCGGGAGTTGTATTTTCCATAATATTTACCTCTTTTAAAGTGAACGTGCAACTTCTCCGAGGATTTTAATGCCTTTGACGATATCTTCATCGGAGGGAGTTGAGAAATTCATTCTTATATACTGACAGGGTGCGTCGCCGTCAACCATCATTGCATTGCCCGGAACAACGGATGCGCCTGCTGCACTTGCTTTTTTGACAAAGTCGAGCATATCAATGCCGTCATTAAGCTTTGCCCATACGAAAAGACCGCCCTCGGGCCTGTGATATGTAAGGAAATCGGAAAGCTCATTATCTATGCAGTCGCAGAGAAGATTGAGCTTGCGTTTGTAGATTTCTCTGATTTTATTGATATGGCCTTCAAAATCGTATTCGGTAAGCCACTTATAAACAACAAGCTGTGAAACGAGGGGGGTGTGAACATCCTGAGTCTGTTTTGCAACGGTAAGCTTTGCAATAACCTCTTTCGGTGCAAGAACATAACCGACTCTGATACCGGGGGCAACAATTTTTGAGAATGAACCCGAGTAGATAACGATTCCGTCGGTATCAAAGCTCTTGATTGCAGGTACATCTTCACCGGAAACACGAAGGTCGCCGTAGGGGTTGTCCTCAAGAATCATAACGCCGTATTTCTTCGCAAGCTCATAAACAGCTTTCCTTTTTTCGAGGGACATTGTTATGCCTGCGGGATTCTGGAAATTGGGAATTGTATAAATAAACTTAACGTTTTCTTCTGTCTGAAGCTTCTTTTCAAGAGCTTCAATGTTGATACCGTCGCTGTCAACGGGAACGCCCGAAAGCTTTGCGCCGAAGCTTCTGAAGCAGTTGAGTGCACCGATGAAAGAAGGTTCTTCACAGAGAACACAGTCGCCGTAGTTTACAAAGCACTGACTTGTGAGGCTCATTACCTGCTGTGCACCGCTCACAACGATAAGCGAATCGTTTTCGGAACCTACACCGTAACGCTCTTTTGCAAGCTCTGTGAGTTTTGCAACGAGAGGTGCATAGCCTTCGCTGATACCGTACTGCAAAGCGAGAATGGGGTCTTTTTCAAAAACTTCCGCAACAATTTTCTTTATATCATCAACGGGAAAAGCATCGGGTGCGGGATTGCCTGCGGCAAGGGGGATTGTGTTGCCCGAGCTTTTGAGAATTTCTCTGATGATTGAGGGCTTGAGAGATGCAACGCCCTTTGCAAACTGATAGTCCATATATTTCAGTCCTTCCGTAAGGATTTATATTTAAAATTAAAATATATTATATCATACAAAATTTATATTGTAAATGAAAATATTGATAGAAATGATATTTTATGATAAAATATTAATACAAATAACAAGGAGAGATTACATGATTTCAAAATACGCTGCGGTGCTTTTTGATTTTGACGGTACGATTGCCGATACAGGAAAAGGAATTTTTATGTCAATACAGTACGCTGTCCAATGTCTCGGATTCAAACCCCTTGACGATGAAACACTTCGCAGATTTATCGGGCCGCCCATATATGATTCTTTTAAGCGTGAACTCGGTCTTGACGATGAAAAAAGCGATTTTGCCGTTAAAAAATACAGAGAAAAATACGCCGAAAGCGGAATATATGAGTTAGAACTCTATGACGGAATACTTCCGCTCATGAAAACGCTCCATGAAAACGGAATCAAGGTAGGAATCGCAAGTTCAAAGCCGCAGAATTTTTTGATAAAAATTGTTGATTTTCTGAAAATCGGAGATGTAATTGACTTTATTTCTGCGCCCTCCGCCGACGATACTCCGCAGAGCAAGGCTTCCCTTATAAATAACGCTGCCGAGGCACTGAATGTCAGCAAAGATAAAATTCTTATGGTCGGTGACAGATATTTTGATATCGACGGCGCAAACGGTGCGGGAGTTGAAAGCGTCGGAGTAACTTTCGGTTACGGCAGCGAAGAAGAATTAAAAAAATCGGGCGCAACCTACATTGCAGGCTGCGCCGATGAAATAAGCAAAATTATTTTTTGGTAGCAATTTCTTTTGCCGATGAATAAAACGCATTGAAAAGCAATACGCTTGCAATCATAAGAAGAACAAGAACAACACCCGAATCCTGTGTCACGTTAAGAACGGATGCAGGATTTTTTGCAAGCTGAACAAAGCTAGCATCGTCTGTGAAGAAATAAATCAATGCGACAACAAACAGATATCTCGGAACGGAACTCATGCAGAAATCCTCTGTTCTTTTGGGAACGGGAACGGGGAGTGCTTTTGCAACGATATTCTTTTTGACCACGCAGACACAGTAAATAAATCCGATTACGCCGATAACCGCCATGAGAATAATCTCATAAATTTCATTATCTTCAAGAATTCCTCTGTCGATGAACATATCGGCAATTCTCATTCCGAGAGGTCTTGCGATTGTTAAAACGAAGGTGAAGAAAAGAGTGAGAACCGAGCTGTATGCACCGTGAATCCATTGTTTTTTGAACGGGGGTTCATATTCAAATTTGCCTTCGCCCTGAGTGATTTTCTTCGGAAGACAGACAAGAAGAAGCATAACTCCGAGACCCATGAGGAAGCCTGTGAAGTATTCCCAAAGCGACCATGAACCCTGTGCAAGGAAGGCGGGGGGAGTCACTTTTCCGAGGAAGCCTTTGTCCGAATCGATGATGAGAAACACATCGGCAATTGTTATCGAAAGAGCCATGATAACATTTATAGCCGTTGAAAGGAAAGCGGTGATTTTATCACGGAAAACAACAAGCACGGCAAGGGAGCTGAAAAGTGCTGCCGCAGAATAAGAAATAACTCTTACGCTTGCATAGTAGTTTCTTCCGAATGGGATTTTCTTGAACCATGCTTCCGAACCCATGTTTTTGATAAATGCCATCATGGGACTCATATCAATCCCCTTGTCAGCAAGACCTTCCTTGAACATGTCAACGGCAGTCGGAGTGATGTAGGGAACAATGAAATGGGAAAAAGTGAACATGAACATGAAAACGAGCGCATAGAAATATGCAATTATTGTTATGTAATTTGAAATCTTATATTCTTTTTTTGAAAAGAGAGAGCCTAAAAAGATTGAGAACAGAGGCATCCATCCGAAGCCGAGAAGAAGCATGACCCATAAGCCGTACCACGGACTGATTTCAACCGTTGCAACGGCTTCTTCGCCCGTGAAAGGAACGGTGCTTCCGAGATAACCGCCCATCTGACTGTTGAGAGTGCCCCATCCGCCGTTTGTTATACCCATAAGTATAACGGCAACGGGTATGGCTTCATAGCTCATTTTTTTGCGGTTGCCAAAAAATGCAAAGATGAAAAGCACCATCGCAACGCCGACTGCAAACATACCCCACATTGAGCCCCAGCCGTGAGAGCCTCTGACTCTCCACATGAAGCCTGTGAGAAATGCAAACGCAAGGACCATAAGAGCTTTTGCTTTTCTGTTAAGTTCTCTTGTCGGTGTAAGTTCCATTTTTATCCTCCTTATTATGCAATATATGTCATGATGATATTTCCGTCAAAATCTTTCCAAAGAAATTCGTTTCCGCAAAGGGTCATATAACCGTGATGACTGTTTTCCTTTGGGATTGAAACAGAACCCGGGTTCATGTAAATATAATCTTCATGTTCAGTGCATTTGGGAACATGGGTATGACCGTGCAGAAGAATATCGCCGTTCATCAGCGGGGGAAGGTGGCTTTCGTTGAAATTGTGACCGTGGGTTGCATAGAGAAGTCTGTCTCCGACGGGAATAACGGCATATTCGCCGAGAATCGGGAAATCAAGCACCATCTGGTCAACTTCGGTGTCGCAGTTACCTCTGACACAGAGAATTTCATTTTTGATTTCATTAAGAAGTTCAATAACCTTTTTCGGTGCATATCCCTCGGGCAAATCATTTCTCGGTCCGTGATAAAGGATATCGCCGAGAAGAAGAAGTCTGTCAGCTTCTTCTTTTTTATAAGCTTCAAGGAGTTTTTTGCAGTAAAGCTCCGAGCCGTGAATATCTGATGCAATCAAAAATTTCATAATTATTCCTCAATTTTTAATTTTATACAGTCATTATAATATAACAACCGCCGAAATGCAACAGCAAATCGACGGTTGATTTTATTAACTGTTTTCTTTGAAACGGTTGAGGAAATGCCTTGTTCTTTCGTTTTTGGGATTGTTGATAACTTCTTCGGGACTGCCCTGTTCAACGATAACGCCGCCATCCATGAATATAACCTTATCGGAAACATCACGCGCAAAAGCCATTTCGTGAGTAACGATAACCATTGTGCAGCCCGAATCCTTGAGACCCTTGATAACGTTGAGAACTTCCATTGTGAGCTCGGGGTCGAGTGCGGAAGTGGGTTCGTCAAAAAAGAGGATTTTCGGATTGAGTGCAAGCGCACGCGCAATCGCAACTCTCTGCTGCTGACCGCCCGAAAGCTGGCAGGGATAGAAATCAACCTTTTCTTCAAGGCCTACCTTCTTGATTAACTCAAGAGCGTTCTTTTTTATCGAAGCCTCGTCGCCTTTCCTGAGAAGAGTGGGGGCGAGAGTGAGGTTTTCAAGAACGGTATATTGCGGGAAGAGATTGAAATTCTGGAACACAAGACCGAAATTCAGTCTGCTTTCTCTTATCTTTTCATCGGACAGATATGATTTGTCACTGCCGTCAAAAACAACGTCCTTATCAACAATAATCTTGCCGTCATCGGCGATTTCAAGAAAGTTGAGGCATCTGAGCAGAGTAGTTTTACCGCTTCCCGATGAACCGATAATGGAAAGAACATCACCCTTTTCAAGAGTGAAGCTTATATCCTTGAGAACCTCGGTTTTGCCGAAGCTCTTTTTTATGTTGTTTACTTCTAATATTGACATATTTTAACTCCTGAAATAGCTCAGTTTCTTTTCTGCCTTGTTGAGAACAACTGTAAGAATACCGACGAATATAAGGTAGAAAACGCCTGTGAAGAACAAGGGCCAGATCATAGCCTTTGTTGCGGCAAGCTCTTTTGCGTTCTTAATGATTTCGCAAACCATGATGCAGTTTGCAAGAGCGGTGTCCTTGATAAGGGTTATAATTTCATTTGACATAGGCGGAACAATGCGCTGAATAACCTGTTTGAGAATGATTTTTCTGAATATCTGTGATTTGGTCAGACCGAGAACATAACCGGCTTCGTACTGACCCTTGGAAATGCTTTCGATACCGCCTCTGTAAATCTCCGAGAAATAGCATGCATAGTTAATGGTGAATGCAATGAGAACGGCTGTTATTCTGCCTGCGTCGGCAATGCCGTATTCAATAAACATATATCGGTCAATCTGTCCGAAAAGCTGGTAATGGAACAAAAGACCCGGTACATAATAGATGATGAATATCTGAAGCATCAGCGGAATACCTCTGACAATCCAGACAACCACCTTTGAAATTGATTTGACTATTTTGAATCGGCTCATTGAACAGAAGGCTATAGGCAAACCAAGCGGTGCGCCGCAAAGCAGCGTCACCGCAAAGATAAGCAAAGATATTTTAAAGCCGTCGAACAAAAAAGCCGTGACTTCTAAAAAGGACATGTTAAAACTCCAATTAATATATCTTTAAATAATTATTTCTGGTCGGAGAAATCTGTGATAGCTGTGTTAGCAACGCCGTATTTCTCTGCAAGAGCGGAGATTGTGCCGTCTGCTGCGAGAGCTTCAAGCTGTGCGTTAACGTTTGCTGTGAGCATGCTGCCCTTCTTGAAGCCGATTGCATAGAATTCAACATCGCTTGAGAGGTCGTCAATGATTGCGAGGTCTGCATAATCGCCCTTGCCTACATAGCTCTTTGCAAGCTGTGCGTCAACAACTGCGAAATCAGCTGAACCAGACTTGATTTCCATGAGGCAGTCTGTCTGCTTGATGAAGCCCTTGAAAGCTGTGCCTTCGAATGACTTTGCATATTCTTCGCCTGCAGAACCGCTTTCTGCAACGCCCATCTTGCCGTTGAGATCTGCAGCTGCAGCAATGCCTGCGTCAGCCTTAACAACAACTACCTGACGGTTTTCCATGTAGTTGTATGAGAAGTCAACCTTTTCTGCACGGAGAACGCCGTCATCGTCAGCTGTGTTGGCTGTGAAGCCGTTCCATACGCAGTCGATTGTGCCTGAATTGAGGTCTGTATATTTGCTGCTCCATTCGATTTCCTGGAAGATAACTTCATAGCCGAGGTTGCCGAAAACTTTTTCTGCAAGTTCTGTATCAAAACCGATGAGCTTGCCGCTTTCGTCTTTATAGTTCATGGGTTCATAGATTGTGTAACCTACAACAACTGTTTCTTTTGCTTCGTTATTGGGTGTTTCACCGTTGGGAGCCTGTGTTGTCGTTTCGTTGTCTGTGTTGCCGCCGCATGCAGCAAATGAGAAGAGCATAAGTCCTGCGAGAATCAATGCGAGAATCTTTTTCATGATATTTACTCCTTTATTTTATTATTGTGTTATTACATTATCATATTAAAGCGTTTTTGTCAATGACTTTTGGGAAAAGAAAAAGGGGAGTGATAAACACTCCCCGATATTATGCGGTTGCATCCGTACGGCTGTTATAAAGCTCATAATAGAAGCCTTGTTTTTCAATCAGCTCATCATGTCTGCCCTGTTCAACAATATTACCGTTTTTCATAACAAGAATAACATCGGCGTGTTTGATGGTTGAAAGTCTGTGGGCAACAATGAAGCTTGTTCTTCCCTCCATCATTGTTGAAAATGCTTTTTGAATACGGATTTCCGTTCTTGTGTCGATTGAAGATGTTGCTTCGTCGAGAATGAGCATGGGCGGTAAGCAAAGCATAACTCTTGCTATGCAGAGAAGCTGCTTCTGACCCTGCGAAAGACCCGAAGCTTCATCGGAAATAACTGTGTCGTAGCCGTTTGGCAGACGCTTAATGAAGCTGTGTGCATGCGAAGCCTTTGCGGCGGCAATGATTTCTTCATCCGTTGCATCTGGTTTGCCCATTGCAATGTTTTCGCGCACAGTGCCTTCCTTCAGCCAGGTGTCCTGCAAAACCATGCCGTAGCTTTTGCGGAGACTTTCTCTTGTTGCGGAATTGATTTTAACTCCGTCAACGCTGATTTTTCCTTCGTCAACATCATAAAATCTCATGAGAAGATTGACAAGCGTTGTTTTTCCGCAACCCGTGGGACCGACAATTGCAACTCTGTTGCCTTTTTCAACTTCAAGGTTGAGATTTTTGATAAGTTCCTTATCTTTTAAATATGAAAATGCAACATTTTCAAGCGAAACGTTGCCGTTAACATCTTCAAAAACATGAGCGTTTTCATCGTCGGGAGTCTGCGGTTTTTGTTCGACAAGTTCAAAAAGTCTTTCCGCACAGGCAAGTGAATTCTGCAATTCCGCAATAACACCCGATATTTCGTTGAAAGGCTTGGTGTACTGATTTGCATAGCTTAAGAAACATGAAAGACCACCGACGGTTATTGCACCGTTAACCGCCGCCAATGCGCCCGTAAGACCTACCGCTGCATAAACAACGCTGTTCACGAATCGTGTGCACGGATTTGTGAGTGATGAAAAGAATATTGCTTTGCACGAATATTTTTCGTATTTCTCGTTGATTTCATCAAATTCTTCAAGAGTTTTTTCTTCTCTTGAAAATGCGGTGACAAGTTTTCCGTTGCCGACACTTTCTTCAATAAACGCAGTCTGTTCGCCTCTGGTTTTTGACTGAAGCTGAAACATCGAGAAGGTTCTTTTTGCGATGAATCTTGCAACGAAAAGTGAAAGAGGAGTGAGGATAACAACAACTATCGCAATTTTATAATTTATCGACAGCATGAAGCTGAGCGTGCCGAGAATTGTTATAACGCCCGTAAAAAGCTGAGTAAATCCCATAAGCAGGCCGTCGGCAAACTGGTCGGCATCCGATATAACTCGGCTGACGGTTTCGCCGACCGGTTTTGAGTCTATATAGCTGAGGGGAAGTATCTGTATTTTTTCCATTGCGGCGTTGCGGATATCTCGCACAACACTGAATGTGATTTTGTTGTTCAGAGTGTTCATTATCCACTGAGCCGCAGCGGCAGCAACCGCAAGAATTGCGATTCTGTAAAGATAGGGCATCAGCGAAGCGAAATCAACGCTGCCCGCTCCGATTACCGTATCTATCGCATTACCTGCAAGCACGGGAATATAAAGGCTCGCCGCAACGCTTGCAGCGGCAAGAGCAATTGAGAAAAACAGATGAATTTTATATCTGCCGACATAAAAAAGAACTTTTTTGAGGGTTCCTTTATTTATCTTTTTCATGCGCTCTCCTCCTCATCAAACTGAGAGAAATGAATTTCTCTGTAAACAGCGTTTTTTTTGAGAAGCTCATCATGAGTGCCGACGGCTGCGCAGCCGTCGTCAAGCACAACGATTTTATCCGCATGCATTATTGAGGAAGTCCTTTGAGAAACAATGAAAACCGATGCATCACCCTGATTTTCAGCAATCGCCCTGCGCATTGCGGCATCGGTTGCGTAGTCAAGCGCGCTGGAGCTGTCGTCAAGAATGAGGATATCGGCTTTTTTCATTACGGCGCGGGCAACGGAGAGCCTTTGCCTCTGACCGCCCGAAAAATTTCTTCCTCCCTGTTCAACAGGAGTTTCAAGCCCCTGCTTATCGGCAATAAAATCAGCCGCCTGAGCAATTTCAAGCGCTTTCATCATATCTTCATCTGAAGCATCGGGGTTGCCCCAGAGCATATTATCCCTCACCGTACCTTTGAAAAGAACTGATTTCTGAGGCACAACCGCAATTTTTGCGCGAAGCTCCTCAAGGGGAATATTCTTAACATCCGAGCCGCCGACAAGCACTTTTCCGCCGCTTGCCTTATAGAAAGCAGGAATAAGATTGACAAGAGTTGTTTTGCCCGAGCCTGTTGAGCCGATTATACCGACGGTTTCGCCCTTTTTGACAGAAAAACTGATGTTTTCAAGTGAATTTTCGCCTGCGCCCGAATATGCAAAAGAAACATTGCGGAATTCTATAAAATTTTCTGTATTTTCATCAATATGAGCATTGCCTTTGCTGCCGTCTTCAATCTCAGTTTCAAGCACCGCGCTGATTCTGCCCGCGCATGCAACGGATTTGGTTATGCTGATAATCAGATTTGCAAATTTGACAAGCTCAAC
>JAZSDF010000146.1:0-3543 GCA_045531035.1 Acutalibacteraceae bacterium
TTCCATGCCGTTAAAAATCTCACAACCGCAGAAGGCGGTGCGGCAACATGGAAAACCATCGACGGAATTGATAACGAAGAGCTTTATAAGCAATATATGCTTTACAGTCTTCACGGTCAGTCCAAAGATGCCCTTGCAAAAACAAAAGCAGGTGCATGGGAATATGACATTGTCGGTCCGTGGTACAAATGCAACATGACGGATATCACCGCCGCAATCGGTCTTAAACAGCTTGAAAGATATCCCGCACTTATCGAAAGAAGAAAAGAAATTATCAAGAAATATAATGAAATGTGTGATTCTCTCGGAATTGCTTATCTCGGTCACTGCGGTAAAAACCATTCTTCATCGGGACATCTTTACATAACAAGAATTCCCGGTATAACCGAAGAAACGAGAAATGATATTATTACCGAAATGGCGGAAAGAGGAATTGCCTGCAATGTTCACTACAAGCCGCTTCCGATGATGACTGCGTATAAAAATCTTGGGTATGATATTGCAGATTTTCCCAATGCGTATAACTTTTTCGGAAATGAAATTACCCTTCCCCTTCATACAAAGCTTTCAGATGACGATGTGAAAACCGTTTGTGAAAACTTTGCCGAAGTTGTCAAAAAATACATTTGAGGAAGATGTTTATGATACTGCGAAAATGGGAAGACCTTCCCGAAAAAATGCAGATACCAGAGGTTAAGGAATACTACGATTCTCTCAGCAAAAAGAGGTTTCAGCTTGTATTAAAGCGTGTCTTTGATATTGTTGTGTCATTTTCACTCCTGGCAGTGCTTTTACCCGTGTTTATCATTCTTGCAATCGCAATAAAGCTTGATTCAAAAGGTCCCGTTTTCTACCGTCAGACAAGAGTTACGCAGTACGGCGAAAATTTTCGTATTTTTAAATTCCGTTCAATGGTGACGGATGCAGATAAAGGCGCTCTTCTTACTGTCGGCGGCGATTCAAGAATCACAAAAACGGGAAAATTCATCCGCAAATATAAGCTTGATGAATTAAGTCAGCTTATTGACGTTTTGAGAGGTACAATGACTTTCGTAGGCACACGTCCCGAAGTTCCCAAATATGTTGAAAAATACACCCCCGAAATGATGGCAACTCTTCTCATGCCCGCGGGTATAACCTCGGAGGCAAGTGTTTACTACAAAGACGAAAACGAGCTTCTTGATACCGCAGAGGATGTCGAAAAAACATATCTTGAGGTTGTTCTTCCCGATAAAATGAAATACAACCTTGCCGCTATCAAAAGTTTCAGCTTCATTGACGATATAAAGGTTATGCTTTTAACTGTTTTTGCGGTTTTTCGCAAATAATAATTAAGGAAAAATAAAATAAAAATGAAAAAAACAAAAGATAATCATCTTGTCGCTATCCTGACTAATAATGATGACGATATTTACTGCTTCAGGAAAGAGCTTATTGAAGAAATAATCGGTGCAGGCTACGAGATGCTTGTTTCCTGCCCCTACGGCGAAAAGTTTGAACTGATGAAGGATATTGAATACCGCTATGACGACCCTGTTATCGACAGACGGGGAACAAGCGTAATTGCTGATTTAAAGCTCTTCATTCACTATTTCAAGCTGTTCATCAGAAATAAGCCTACGGTTGTGCTTACATATACCGCAAAGCCGAATGTTTATGCCGGAATTGCAGCATATCTTCTCGGAATACCTGTTATAAGCAATGTTACGGGTTTCGGAAGTGTGCTTAACGAATGCGGTTTAAAGCAGAAGCTTATTTTATCACTATTCAAATTCTCATTCTGCCGCTCGGCTTGCGTTATGTTTCAGAATTCAACAAACATGAAGCTTGCCGAAAAAGCCGGAATGGTTAGGGGTGAACATAAACTCATTCCGGGTTCGGGTGTAAACGCCGACAGATACCCGCTTCAGCCTTATCCTGACGGCGGCAATGGAAAAGACGGCGAAAAGGTTGTTTTCAACTACATCGGCAGAATTCTTCATGATAAAGGCGTTGACGATTACATTGAAGCTGCCAAAAGAATAAAAGCTGAATACCCGAATACAGAATTCAATATGCTCGGATTTATCGAGCCTACGGAAATACACTATGAAAAACTGCTTTCGGAGCTTGAAGAAAAAGACATAATCAGATACAGAGGCAGTCAGAAAGATATTAAACCGTTTGTCGCTGCCTCACACGCAACAATTCACCCATCAACCTACGGCGAGGGCATGAGCAACGTGCTTCTTGAAAGTGCATCAAGCGGCAGGCCGATTATCTCAACCGACAATCCCGGCTGCATGGAAACATTCATAGACGGTGAAACCGGATTTATTTATCACGGCGGAGATGTTGATGCACTCTGCGAACAAATCAGAAAATTCCTTGCTCTACCCAATGACGAAAGAAAAACAATGGGTAAAAAGGGAAGAGAATATATCAAATCAAATTTCTCGAGAAAAATCGTTATCGAAGCATATCTTGAAAAAATCAACAGTCTTTGCAAATAGGGGAAAAATTATGTATACAAATCTTTATGAAAAAATTCTTGCAAAAGAAGAAAAAATCTCACTCGTCGGTCTCGGATATGTAGGTATGCCTATTGCCGTTGCATTTGCCAAAAAAGTTGATGTTATAGGCTATGACCTCAATGCAAAGAAGATTGAGCTTTATAAAAGCGGCGTTGACCCCACTCTCGAAGTGGGCGATGAAGCAATAAAGAACACAACAGTTGAATTCACCTGCGATGAAACAAAGCTCCGTGAGGCAAAGTTCCACATTGTTGCCGTTCCTACTCCTGTTAACGATGACCACACTCCCGACCTCACTCCCGTTGAGGGTGCAAGCCGTATTCTCGGCAGAAACCTTACAAAGGGTTCAATCGTTGTTTTTGAATCAACTGTTTATCCCGGCGTAACAGAAGATATCTGCGTTCCCATCCTTGAAAGGGAATCGGGTCTTAAGTGCGGCGTGGATTTCAAGATAGGCTATTCTCCCGAAAGAATCAATCCCGGCGACAAGGTACACAGACTTGAAACCATCGTAAAAATCGTTTCGGGTATGGATGCTGAAACACTGGATACCGTTGCAAAAGTTTATGAGCTTGTTGTTGAAGCAGGTGTTCATAGAGCGGAAAGCATCAAGGTTGCCGAAGCCGCAAAGGTTATTGAAAACAGCCAGCGTGATATAAACATCGCATTTATGAATGAGCTTTCAATCATTTTCAACAAGATGGGAATTGACACAAAGGCAGTTCTTGAAGCCGCAGGAACAAAATGGAATTTCCTCAAATTCTTTCCCGGTCTTGTCGGCGGACACTGCATCGGCGTTGACCCCTATTACCTTACTTACAAGGCAGAACAGCTCGGCTATCACAGCCAGGTTATCCTTGCGGGCAGACGCATCAACGACGATATGGGTAAATATGTTGCAGAGAACGTTGTTAAAAAGCTCATTGCCGCAGGCAAGAATGTAAAAGATGCAAAGGTTGCAATCCTCGGATTTACATTCAAAGAAAACTGCCCTGACACAAGAAACACAAGAGTTATCGACATTATGAAC
>JAZSDF010000098.1:0-23349 GCA_045531035.1 Acutalibacteraceae bacterium
AAACTCAAATTTCTTGTGTACCAATGATTTAATTATGCCTTCAACAAGCTTTACTACGATTGCCGCAAGAATTGCAATGATAGCAGACTTTGCAGGCGAAAAGTAATTCATTGCAATAACAAGAGTTGCAACGGGAAGAAGAAGATATCCCTTTGTTAAAACAAGCTTGAAGAAATTGGGTATTGATTCCTTGGGGAGACCCTTAAGTCCGAGCTTCTTTGCTTCAAAGTGAATCATCATAAAGATGCCTGTGAAATAAAGAACTGCAGGAAGAATAGCCGAAATAGCAATCTGTGAATAAGGCATGCCTGTGTATTCGGTCATGAGAAACGCAGCTGCACCCATGATGGGAGGCATAATCTGACCGCCGGTTGATGCCGCTGCCTCAACAGCCGCCGCAAATTCGGGTTTATAACCGCAACGCTTCATGGTGGGGATTGTAACTGAGCCGCTGCCTACAGTGTTTGCAACGGAGGAACCGGAATACATGCCTTCCATCGCACTCGAAATAACAGCAACCTTTGCGGGACCTCCCGTTGCCTTACCTGCAATTGAGTTTGCAAGGTCAACGAAAAATGCACCGATTCCCGACTGTTCAAGGAATGAAGCAAAAATAATAAATAAAACAATAAACGATGCACAAACGTTAAGAGGCGTGCCTGCAATACCCTCTGTCGTATAGAAGAGTTTATACATAATAACTCTCAAAGGATTGCGGTCCGTAACTATAAATGCGTATGCAATAAATGCCGCCGAAACGCAAACAATAGGCAAGCCTACAACTCTTCGGCATGCTTCAAACAGAAGAATCGTACCGATAATTGCGATTGTGATGTCGATTTCATTGATTCTTGATGCTCTGTCAACAATAGCCTGACAGTTGATTGCATAATAGAAGAATGAACCTGCGCCCGCGACAGCAAATATGTAATCATAGAAAGGCACATGGTTGAGCCTTTTCTTTTCTTTCTTTCTTACGGGATAAATTATATAGGCCATAAAAACAATTACGCCTATAAACCAAGCCATTTTCTGTCTTTCCTCCATTGTTCCGGTCCAGCCGTCGAACATAACATAGAGCGAAAAAAGAACCATGGCAATTTTGATTATCTTTTCAAATATTCCTGAAAAATGGCGGGTGTTGGATTCTTTATCAAACTCCGCCATGAGTTTGTCAACGTCAATTTCTTCCTCGTCAGCCCGCATGCTGAGAGGATTTGTGTTTACATCTGACATAATCACATTATTCCTTTCGTCAGAATTTCGTATCCTGCGACAATTTCAAAAACTACTTTTGCATTTCTGCCGCACATATTGCGAAGACTGATTTCTTCGCCTTTAAAAGTAAGAATATGGTCGGAAACCGTGCCGACAATGTATCTCAGAGGGTCATAGGTTATATCAAAACCCGTAATCACCATATTCCCCTCGTCATCATAAGTCATTTTCTGATTTCCTTCGAGTGCAGTCTGAACACCTGCCCCGAACGAACGATAAGTTGTAGAATATGCGCAAATTTCTTTATTTTTAATTATATAAGTGTCTTTTACAGGGGTCTGATTTACGGAGTGAACAAACTCAACCGAAAACATCATTCCGTCCTCGGCTTTCTCTGTTATGTATCTGATCCCGGAATCAGAATCATACAAAACCAGATATTCTGCCGAAAGACAGTTTATAGCGAAAGCAGCCGCTGTAATGATTATCATTAAAACGGCTGCTGCGATTAACCTTTTTTTGAAGTCAGAAGATTGCTTACAGCTCATCAGCTGATAGCGCCAACCTCTTTAAAGTATCTTTCTGCACCGGGATGGAAGGGAACGGAAATGCTGGAAACAGCATATTCAAGGCTCATTTCGGAAGCCTTATCATGT
Source organism: Acutalibacteraceae bacterium (assembly GCA_045531035.1). Classification (GTDB taxonomy): domain Bacteria; phylum Bacillota; class Clostridia; order Oscillospirales; family Acutalibacteraceae; genus CAG-177. The sequence continues at coordinate 1,875 of JAZSDF010000098.1, forward strand.
GAATACTCGTCCTTGTTTTCGTAGATAGCCTTTGTAAGCTGGTAAACTGTTTCTTCATCAAGGTCGTTGCTTACGATGAATGTTGCCTTAACTGCAACTGTCTTTGCATCAGCATCAACGCCGTTGTATGTTCCTGCGGGAACAACATACTCAGCATAGAAGCCGTAGTCAGCCTGAAGCTTCGCAAGGTGCTCTGCATCGATTTCAACAAGAACGATGCCTGTTGTTGTTGAAAGGTCTGTGATAGCAACTGTGGGTGCACCTGCTGTGCAGAAGAAAGCATCAATCTTGCCGTCCTTGAGAGCATCTGCTGATGCCTGGAAAGAAAGGTTCTGCTTATCAATTTCTTCGAAAGTAATATCATAAGCACCGAGAATCTGCTGAGCGTTGAATTCAACACCGCTGCCGCTGTCGCCAACGGAAACCTTCTTGCCTGCAAGGTCAGCAACTGTCTTAATGCCTGAATCTGCTCTTGCAACGATCTGGCAAACTTCAGCATATGCTGCGCCGAGAGTTGAAAAGCTGTCAATTGCGCCTACATCTGCAAAAAGTGATGTACCATTGAAAGCATAGTCCATAACGTCGTTCTGAACGATAGCCATGTCAACAATGCCGTCATCAATATCAAGGATGTTTGCCTTTGATGCGCCTGATGACTGAATCATAAGGTTTGCACCTGTTTTTTCCTTGAGAAGAGAAGAAATAACATTGCAGAAACCGTAGTATGTACCTGTTGAGCCGCCTGTGCCTACGTTGATGCTGATGGAAGAAAGGTCGCCACCTGCAACTGCATCGTTTACAGGTGCCTTTGTGGTGGTATCACCGTTGTCGCCGCCGCAAGCTGTCATAAAGAGTGTTGCGAAAACGAGAACGAGCGAGATAACAATAGCTAATTTTTTCTTCATAGTTTACCTCCTATTTTTAATTTCCTTACCCCGTAAAACGGCAGCGGAAATCAATTACCATATGATTATACACTATTCTGTAAATTAATGCAAGAACTTTAAGTGTTTTTGCATAAAAAGTCAAAAAAGACTTGTTATTAATTCAATAATCATTTCAAAGAAACCTGCAATTGCGTTGATAATCTTCTGGAAAAAGGAAATCTCCTCTTCTCCGTTGCCGATTGTGATTCCGTTGTTTACAGCATATTCATAAGCGGCAGAGCCTTCCTCGGCAACAATTGAGAGCGATGTACAGCCGTCAAACGCTCTTGTTCCGATTTCGGTAACGCTTGAAGGAATTTCAGTTTCGCCAAGCGACGTGCAGTTATAAAATGCACCGGAATAAATTGCCCCTATACTGCCGGGAATAGTTATTTTTTTGAGATTTGAGCAATTTTCAAAAGCTCTGATGCTGATTGCCTTCACGCCATTTTCAATAACAACCTCTTCAAGACCCGAATCATAAAAAGCACTTTCAAAGTTTGTTACCGAAGCAGGAATTGTTATGAATTTAAGAGAATTGCATTTTCCGAAAGCCTGAGAACCGATTGTTGTAACGGTTGAGGGAATATTTACTTCAGAAAGGTTTTTACACATATAGAAAGCATATGGTTCGATGGTTTTAAGCCCTTCGGGAAGAATTACTTCAGTAAGATTCGTGTTCTCTCCGAACGCATAATCGTCTATTCTCTCTACATCGGAGGGAACCGTGAACGAAGTTTCCGTAAGACCGCGCGGATACTGAATAAGAGCTTTGTCATCTGTCAGCGAATTGATCTGAGGCGTTGCATCAAAAAACGGTCCGTAAAGAACACCGCCGATATCGCTGTAAACAGTATTACCGTTTTCAACATTGAACGCATTAACGGAACTGCATCCTATAAAAGCATTTTTTTTGATTGTCTTTACACTTGCGGGAATATCAATTTGTGTAAGACTTTCACACATCTTAAATGCTTCTCTGCCGATAAGATTTACAGTTGAAGGAATTGTAATCGAAGCAAGGGATGTGCAATCATTGAAAGCTTCATCGCCAATGGTTTTAAGAGATGAGGGAAGCGAGACGTCTTCAAGAGCACTGCAATAAGCAAATGCTGATTTGCCTATTTCACATTCTGAACCTTCAAACGTTACTTTTTCAAGGGATGAACAGCTTTCAAAAGCTCTGTCGCCAACCTTTGTGATGCTTGAAGGAACAATAATCTCCGTAATACCGGTACATTCAGCAAATGCACCGTTTCCGATTTTGTTGATAATATACTGAACTTCTTCTCCGTCAACGGTTCTGGTGTATGTTGAAGGAATTTCAACCGTACCCCTTGCCAAAGTCTGACAACTTGTAATGGTTGCAAATCCGCCCGATATGCTGTATGTATATACTTCACCGACAGCACTCACAACTGAAACGGATAAACACGAGAATACAATCAGTAATGAAAGCATTACGCTTATCAAATTTATAATTTTTTTCATAGTTTGCCCCCCGGTACGAAATAATAAAAAATATGACATATTAGATTATACTTAAAAAGTGTAGAAAAATCAATAGTTTTTTGTAATTACTAAAATTATATTTGTTTATTATTGACAAATATAGAATAAAACACTAAAATATTTTTAATGTTTTATTCAGGAGATTTTGATAAATATGTATGATTCTAACGGTATTTTTTATAAACCCGATCGAGGCTCAACACCATCCCCCGACCATATAATGCTTGCCTTTTGCGGAGATGCAAAAAGCGAAATGTCGGTTATCTGGAGAACAAGCACCGATGTCAGTCAAGGGTATATTCTTTACAGAAAAGAAATCGATAATAATTGGCTGAAAAAAGATGCGGTTTTTGAAACAAAAGAAACCGATATTGACATCAGCAATTATTATTCGGTAAGACTCGGCGGTCTTGAAGCGGGCACAAAATATGTTTATACCGTCGGTTCAGACGAAAACAGAAGCGAAGAATTTTCATTTGAAACCGAACCCGAAAGCCTTGATAAATTCAGCTTTATTGTTATCACCGACCATCAGAAGGGCGACCCCTGCCATCTTCCCGATTATTCAATGGTGGGAAACATGCTTAAAAGAGCTCTTAAAAGGCACCCTGAATGTAAATTCATTTTTACCGCAGGCGATAACTGTGATAACGGTCAGAATGAGCTTCAATGGAACGGTATGTTTGAAGGTTTAAAGGGCATTATCGAAAACAAACCCTATATGATGACAACGGGAAATCACGACAACAGAGGATTTCTTACATATTTTCCCGAACCCACAGGCAAATTCTATCTTGAGCATGCAGACTTCTTTGATTTTCAGTTTGCACCCGCATATCCCGACAACGGACCCGATGGATACAAGGGCGAAAACTATTCCTTTGACTACGGCAATACTCATTTCCTTGTTATGGGCATAAATGCACCTCAGGTCGTTGAGGAATGGGCATATAATGACCTTCAAAACAGCAATAAAACATGGAAACTTGGCGGATATCACTTTCCTATTTATCCCGTTATGCCCGAGGGTCAGAACAATGACGGCTATCCGTGGCTGAGAAAACCGATTGAAGAAGGCAGACTCGATATCCTTTTCGAGGGTCATGAACATTCCTTTGCAAGAACATTCCCAACAAAGGGCGATGAACTTTTCGACAAGCCCTCGGAAGGAACAGTACATTACATAGTCGGCAACGGCGGCGGTAATATTTATCATTCAAATGCTCAAAAAATCTGGCATTCCTGCTTCTATCCGCAGGAAATCCGCATGGGTTCATACACTCTCGTTGAAATCAACGGCAACGTTCTCACCGCAACGGCATATCTTGACGACGGCAGAATAATCGACGTTTTCACAATTGATAAGAATAAAGACTTAATCACCCCTCACGCTCTTGCACCTACATACGACTGGACTAAAATGGCGTTCAAGGGTCAGATGCTCGAACTCATTTCGAGAGAACTTTATCCCGAATTAAAGGACGGCATATGGTATGCTCCGTTCGGCGTTCTCATTCAGTTCATCGGCGGCAAAGTTATCAAAGAAGCCGAAACGCTCTATGTTGAGGCTTACGGTCACAGAGCAACTTTCACCGTTGGCAGCAAACTTGCAAAAACAGACCTTGGAACTGTTGAAATGAGCGGAGAAGCTTATTTTGTGAGAAATCAGCTTTTCGTTCCCGTTGACGACAGCGCAAAGATGTTTGAAATGGAATGGTATCATGCAAAAAGAAACAATTATATAAACTGGAATACTGCAAGCGAGGATAAACCCCTCTGCAAGCATCCTAAGGAATAAAGGAGGATTAATATGCTCTACAAGAAAAACACCGCTCCCGCTTTGACGGATGAGCTTTTCAGAAACCCCACCTGCGAATACAGAGGCACTCCCTTCTGGGCATGGAACAGCGACCTTAAGGCAGAAGAACTTTGCCGTCAGATTGACATTTTCAAGAAAATGGGTCTTGGCGGTTTCCATATGCACGTTCGTACAGGTATGTCAACAAATTATCTTTCCGATGAATTCATGTCACTCATTAAATGCTGTGCGGAAAAAGCTGACAAGGAACATATGCTTGCATGGCTTTATGACGAGGACAGATGGCCTTCGGGTGCAGCAGGCGGACTTGTTACAAAGGATAAGGAATACCGTGCACGCTGTCTGCTTATGACAACCGTTCCCTGCGATAACAACGAGGATGAAACCGAATACATTGATTCCCGTGCAGAGGGCAGCAGAAACGGCGACGGTTATCTCATCACCTGCTACGATGTTGTTCTTGACGAAAACGGTTATCTTAAGTCATATAAGCAAATCGGCGAAAACGATGAGGCAGAAGGTACAAAATGGTATGCATACCTTAAAGTCCACGCTCCCTCACCGTGGTATAACAATCAGACCTATCTTGACACCCTTAATCCTAAGGCTGTGAAGCGTTTTGTTGAAGTCACACACGACAGATACAAGGAAGCAATCGGCGAATATTTTGGCAGTGTTGTTCCCGCAATTTTCACCGATGAACCGCAATTCACACGCAAAAAAGTTCTTCAGAATTCAACCGATACACACGAAGATATCGCAATGCCCTGGACAGACGATATTCCTGAAACATACAAGGCACAGTACGGCGAGGATATTCTTGAAAGCCTTCCCGAACTTTTCTGGGAACTTCCCGACGGTAATGTTTCCATTGCCCGCTATCATTATCACGACCATATTTCCGAGAGATTTTCGCAGGCATTTGCGGATGTTTGCGGTGATTGGTGCCGTAAAAACGGCATAGCTCTTACCGGTCACATGATGGAAGAACCCACTCTCCACAGTCAGACCGCTGCACTCGGCGAAGCAATGCGTTCATACAGAGGCTTTGACCTTCCCGGCATTGATATGCTCTGTGCAAGCTTCGAATTTACAACAGCAAAGCAGGCACAGTCAGCCGTCCATCAGTTCGGCAGAGAAGGTATGCTTTCCGAACTTTACGGCGTTACCGGTTGGAACTACGATTTCAGAGGCTACAAGCTCCACGGCGACTGGCAGGCATGCCTCGGCGTCACAATAAGAGTTCCCCACCTTTCGTGGTATGCGATGGGCGGCGAAGCCAAGAGAGACTATCCCGCTTCAATCCATTATCAGTCACCCTGGTGGGAAGAATTCTCATATCTCGAAGACCACTTTGCAAGAGTTAATACCGCCATGACAAGAGGCAAACCCATTGTAAAAGTCGGCGTTATCCATCCTGTTGAAAGCTTCTGGCTTCATTGGGGTCCCAACGACAAAACGGCTCTTGCCCGTGAAAATATGGACGAAAAATTCAGAAATCTTGCAGACTGGCTTCTCAAAGGCAGCATAGATTTCAACTATATCAGCGAATCTCTTTTCCCGACGCTCTGCGAAAACGCAACAGCACCCATCAGAGTCGGCGAAATGGAATACGATGCAATTATCGTTCCCGACTGTGAAACACTTCGTTCAACAACTCTTGAACGCCTCGAAAAATTCCGCGAAGCAGGCGGAAAGCTTATCTTTGCAGGCAACTCACCTCTTTATGAAGACGGTGTTCCGAGCGAAAGAGGCAAGGCTCTGTATGAAAAATCAACCGTCGTTTCATTCGATAAAGAAAAAATCCTTACTGCACTTGAAGACAACAGAACTCTAACAATCCGAGAATCAAACGGCAGACTTTCGAGCGGCTTCATTTATCAGCTTCGTCAGGACGGCAAAACCCGTTGGCTCTTCATCAGCAGATGCTGTGAACCCTATAATAAGGATGTTGTCAGCGACAACGAGCTTCGTATCAGCATTAAAGGTGAATATATACCTTATATTTATGACACAATCAGCGGCGACATCAAAAAGATTCCCTGCAACTATGTGAACGGCTCCACAGTTATCGCAAAAACCCTTTATAATTACGACAGCCTTCTTCTCCGACTTGATGAAGGAAAATCCGAATTAACAGGCGCAGACCTCGGCGAAGTTGACTTGCTTGACGCAAAAGCAATGCCCGCACTTGCTGACTATTCTCTCTCCGAAAGAAACGCTTATCTTCTCGATATTGCCGAGTTTTCTCTTGACGGCGGTGAATTCAGACCCGAAGAAGAAATCCTCCGTCTTGATAATGTATGCAGAAAAGCTCTCGGATTTGTTGAACGAGGCGGTCATGTTGCTCAGCCGTGGGTGCTTGAACCCGAAAAAATCGAGCATTATATCACTCTCCGTTTCAATATAACAAGTGAAATTGACTATGCGGGTGCAGAGCTTGCCCTTGAAGATGCAGAGAAGGCAAAAATCGTGTTCAACGGCAATGAAATAACAAACAATATCACAGGCTGGTATGTTGACAAGGACATCAAAACAGTTCCTCTCACCGATATCAGGAAGGGCGAAAACATTCTTGAAATTACCCTTCCCTTCGGCAAACGAACCAACACTGAATGGTGCTATCTCCTCGGTGATTTCGGCGTAAGAGTTACGGGCAGAGAAAAGATTATCACCGCTCTCCCCGAAAAGCTCGGCTTCGGTTCCGTTCTCAATCAGGGACTCCCCTTCTACGGCGGAAACATCACATATCACCTTGAAGCAGAGGGCGAAAAAGTTGTGATTGAAGCAACAAGATACAGAGGCGCTCTCATTTCCGTTTCCGTTGATGGTGAAACAAAGGGCAAGATAGCTTATCCGCCCTATCATTTGGAAATTAACGGACTTCCTGCAGGAAATCACAAGGTTGATGTGACACTTTTCGGCCACCGTTTCAACGGTTTCGGCGCAGTTCATCTCACCGACATAAATCACTCATGGCACGGACCGGATGCATGGCGCAGCGACGAAGAATGTTGGAGCTACGAATATGTGTTCCGTGAACTCGGCATTCTCGCAAGACCGGTTATCAACACAAAATAATTTAATATCTCAATGTAAGGAACGTCGGAAGGCTCGCCCAAACGACGTTCCTTTTTGTTCTGCCACCTCTTCATGCACAAAACCGCAAGTTTTTCCGTCAAAGCCTTGACTTTCCCAAAAATTCATGTTATCATCCTATTAGTCAATAAACAAATTTGTTTATTGAAATAAATCAATTGATGATATAGTTTTTAATTTGCAATGAAACACTCAAAAAACTTTGTAATCATCGGTGAAACCTTAAGGTTTATTCACCATAGACATAACAAACCCTCCAAAAACCCGAGCACCGCAGTTGACGGTGTTCGGGAAACGGCCGGGAAATTTGTAAATCTTTAATATATTTTTCACATATGCAATTTATACTATCGGAAAGGAGGAGGCCCATGTATATCCCTACCCCGTTCGGGATTATGCTTAAACAGACAAGAGAAAATGCAAAGCTGTCTCAGGGTGAGCTTGCCGAAGAGCTTCACAAAACGGCGCAATACATCAGCAACATTGAAAAGGGCAAAAATAATTCTCCTCCCGACGATAACGATTTATATATTCTTATCAAAAAGCTCAATCTTTCGGGTGAAGATGCCGAAAAATTCAGGCTTCTTGCTTATGCGGACAGAGGCATGCTTCCTCCCGAAATGTTCAGATATGTTTCTGACAGACCTGCTCTTCTCGGATTAATCAGCTACGCTGTCAATCACAGCGTTTCCGAGGAATACTGGAGCACTGTTTTTCAAAATACCACTACCGGAAAAGGATGGATTCATAATGAGTAAGACACCTGATTTTGTAAAATATGCCGCATCAATCGTTCCGAGCGAAAGGCAGCTTAAATGGCAGGAGCTTGAATTTTACGCTTTTTTCCATTTTGGAATCAACACCTACACAAACTCCGAATGGGGAAACGGTAATGAGGACCCCGAATTATTCAATCCCGAAAAGCTTGACTGCCGTCAATGGGTCAAAATCTGTCAGCTTGCAGGTATGAAAGCTGTTATTCTCACCTGCAAACATCACGACGGTTTCTGTTTGTGGCCTTCTGCATACACAGACCACAGTGTCCGTTCAAGCAAGTGGAAAGACGGCAAGGGAGATGTTGTTGCCGAATGTGCAAAGGCTTGTAGGGAATTCGGTCTTAAATTCGGTGTTTATCTCTCTCCGTGGGACAGACATGAACCCACCTACGGTTCGGGCGAAGCATATAACCGTTATTTTATGAATCAGCTCCGTGAACTTCTCACAGGTTACGGCGACATTTTCTGCGTATGGTTTGACGGCGCATGCGGCGAAGGACCCAACGGTAAAGTTCAGCAGTATGATTGGGAAAGCTATTATAAACTGATCCGTGAACTTCAGCCCGAAGCAACAATCAACATCACAGGCCCTGATGTCCGTTGGTGCGGAAACGAAGCAGGCGTCTGCCGTGCAAGTGAGTGGAGTGTTGTTCCTTACTGGCACTCGAATCATGAAATCATTGCTGCACAGAGCCAGAAAGATGTTTCAAAGCCGCCTAAAAAAATTAATCCCACCGCCCTTGATTTAGGCAGCAGGAAAGCAATAAAAAAATGTAATAAGCTCATATGGTATCCCGCAGAGGTTGACGTTTCGCTCAGAAAAGGCTGGTTCTATCACCCTGAAGAGGATTATTCCGTAAAGCCTCTTTCAAAGCTTATGGAAATATATTATAACTCCGTCGGTTCAAACGCAAACTTTCTTCTCAATATTTCGCCCACTCCCGAAGGAAAAATCCATGAAAAAGATATGGAAACTCTTCTTTCAATGGGTGCACAGCTCGAAATTGACTTCAATGAAAATCTTGCCGAAGGCTCAATCATAACCGACAACCGTCATCTTGATGAAAAGCACACAGGTCAGATGGCACTCAGCAACGACCCCGAGGAATACTGGCATACGGGTGATGAACCCGAGGGTGCAGAGCTTATTCTCGACCTCGGCGATGAATATGATATCGACAAAATCGTTCTCGGCGAGCACATCAGAACAGGCCAGCAGATAGAAAAATTCACCCTCTACGCAATGGTAAAGGGCAAATGGAAAAAGTTCGGTTCAGGAACTACAATAGGCTACAAAAAAATCTGCCGTTTCGACGAAACAAGAGTCCGCTATTTCAAGCTCGTTATAAATAAAGCGAGATGCTTTGCAACTATCTCAAAATTCGAGGCATATTAATCCCATGTTTTCCAGATTTCGGGGCAGTAACCGACGGTTGCCTGCTTGCCGTTTCTGACAATCGGAGTTTTGAAAAGCTCGCCAAACTCAAGAAGCTTTTCTTCAACAGCCTCTTTGCTTGCAAGATATTTGATGAAATGCTTTTCATAGGCCTTTGATTTTTCATCAATCAGAGCTTCCATCGAACCGACCGCCTGCTTAACGCTGTTGTATTCACCCTTGCTGAGATTTTTCTGAGTTAGGTCAATAAACTGAAACTTTATTCCCCTCTCCTTGAAATATCTCTGTGCCTTCTTGGTGTCAAAGCATTTATTCGTTCCGAAAATCTGTATATTCATAAAAAATTCTCCTTTTTGGGTTATGATATTATGGTAATAAATATTCCGTCACAAGTCAATAGAGCAATCGAAATTCTCGAGAACGGCGGTCATTCCGCCTATATTGTCGGGGGTGCGGTGCGCAATATCCTCATGGGTATATCCGTTAACGACTGGGATATCACCACCTCTGCCCTGCCGGAAGAAACACTTGAACTATTCAGAGATTTCAGAACAATCGAAACAGGAATAAAACACGGAACGGTAACCATTATAATTGACGGTATAAATCTTGAAATAACGACCTTCCGAATTGAACGCGGTTACTCCGACAACCGTCATCCCGACAAAGTGGATTTCACCGACAAAATCGAGGATGATTTATCCCGCAGGGATTTCACGGTTAACGCGATTGCCTATTCTCCAAAAAGAGGTTTTGCAGACCCGTTTTCGGGCTGCGAGGATATCAAAAAGGAAACAATCCGCTGTGTCGGCAATCCCGACAAACGCTTCGGCGAGGACGCTTTAAGAATACTGCGTGCACTGAGATTTTCTTCCGTTCTCGGATTTGAAATCGACCCTGAAACCGCCGAAAGTATACACCGTAACAAGCATCTTTTGAAAAACATTTCGGTTGAACGGATTTTCGTTGAACTTTCAAAGCTTTTGTGCGGAGTGAAGGTTGCGGAAATACTGCAGGAATATAAAGATGTGATTTTCTTTATTCTTCCCGAGCTTGAACCGATGAACAATTGCGTTCAAAACCACGAAAGACACATTTATGATGTGTGGGGACATACGGTAAAAGCGGTAGACTCCGTACCGCCCGACCCTGCCTTGCGCTTTGCAATGCTTCTTCACGATTCAGGAAAACCCCATTGCAAAACAACCGACGAAAACGGCGTTGACCACTTTTATTCACACGGTAAAATCAGCAGAAAAATTGCTTCCGATATGTTGTCAAGGCTGAAAACATCAAACAATTTCAGAGATACCGTTTGCAATCTCGTTGAATATCACGATTTTCTGCCCGATAAAATCAGCAAGAAAACTTATAAAAAATATATTGCTAAACTCGGAATCGAAACAGTTGAAAATCTGTTTTATATCAGGAAAGCGGATATTCTTGCACAAAACCCGGTTTTTTATGATGAAAGATTAAAACAAAACAAACTCGGAGAAGAAACACTCCGTGAAATTATAAAAGAAGAAAACTGCTTTAAAATCAGCGACCTTGCCGTTGACGGCAGGATGCTTGAAAATATAGGGATAGCCCCGTCCCCTGCTATGGGAAAGATTATGGAAAAACTTCTTGACGAAGTTATGGATGAAAAGCTGCCCAACGATGAGGGTAAGTTAATCGAAAGGGCAAAACAGCTTGCAGGGCTGTGAAAGGAGCAATTATGGAAATTGTAAAAATCAATAACGCGCAGGAGTTTGACAAGTTTCTGTGCAGCCATCCCAAAGGGCATATGCAGCAGTCATCTGCCTGGGGAAATGTTAAAAAAGAATGGGAATGGACAGGCTTTATTGCCCGCGACGAAAGCGGAAAAATCAAGGGTGTTTGTGCCGTTTTGCTCCGTCAGATACCTATGACCCCATTCAAAATGATGTATTCCCCCAGAGGCCCCGTTTGCGACCTTGACGATACGGAAACCGTTACCGCTCTTCTCACGGCTGCCAAGGAATACGGAATAAAAAACAAGGCATACACCTTTAAAATCGACACCGACACCCTTGCTTCAAACTCAAAATATATTTCACTTCTTGAAAACATGGGCTTCAAATTCAAGGAACACAGTGCAGGCTTTGACACCATACAGTCAAGATATATCTTCCGTCTTGACATAAACGGAAAAACCGAGGATGAGCTCATGCTCACATTCCACCCCAAAACCCGCTACAACATCCGCCTTGCCGCAAGAAAGGGTGTTACCGTTGAGGTTAAAGGTGCTGAAGCTTGTGAGGATTTCCACAAACTGATGCTTGTCACTGGAACAAGAGACAGCTTTGTTGTCCGTGATGTATCGTATTTCAGAAGAATTATGGATGCCTTCGGTGAAAACGCAAGAATTTATCTCGCATACTATGAAGGCAAGCCAATTGCAGGTGCACTTGATGTTCTTTGCGGTGACAAGGTGTGGTATGTTTACGGTGCAAGTTCAAACGAATACCGCAATGTTATGCCCAACTATCTTGTTCAATGGAAAATGATTAAATGGGCAATGGAAAGCGGCTGCAAATACTATGATTTCAGAGGCGGCTATCCTGACGAAAACAACCCTCTTCACGGTATTTTTAAATTCAAGAGAGGCTTCTGCAACGACTATATGGAACTCATGGGAGAAGCAGACCTTGTCATTGACAAACTCGGATTTACGGCTGTCAATGCGGCTCAGAAGCTTGCAAAATCAACCCGAAAAATCAGAGCAAAAATTCTCAATAAATAATAATTCCCGTCAAAGAGTTGCTCTTTGACAGTTCAAATCCTCCATATGGCAGAAGGCAGCACAAAACCGCGCTGCCTTCTGCCTTTACTATAATTATTTTTTCTTGATTCTTGACCAATACTCTTTTGATGCCTGCTCCATTTTATTGTCGCCGAATTCATAATATTTTTTGGCTTTTATGGCATCGGGAAGATACTGCTGTTCAACCCAATGTCCGGGGAAATCGTGGGCATATTTATAGAACTGACCTTTGTTCGGATTATCCTCGCCATCATAGTGCATATTCTGAAGCTGACGGGGTACGGGACCCGTTCTGCCTGCCGAAACATCCGCCATTGCGGAGTTTATCGCACCGTAGGCACTGTTGGATTTTGGGCTTGTTGCAACAAGGATAACCGCATCGGCAAGGGGTATTCTTGCCTCGGGAAGTCCGAGCATCATAGCCGAATCGACCGCCGCTTTGACTATGGGAATTATCTGCGGATAAGCAAGTCCCACATCTTCGCAGGCACAGACAAGAAGCCTTCTGCAAGCCGAGGGCAAATCCCCCGCTTCGAGAAGCCTTGCAAGATAATGAACCGCCGCATCGGGGTCTGAACCCCTCATTGATTTCTGAAAAGCGGAAATGATGTCGTAATGTTCATCGCCGTCTTTATCATATCTCATTGCACTTTTCTGCGTGAGAGATTTTGCGTTTTCAAGAGTTACAGTCTTTTTGCTTCCGTCGGAATTTGCCGAAAGAACGCAGAGTTCAACGCTGTTTATAGCCTTTCTCACATCCCCTGCACTTGCGGTTGCAATATGAGAATAAACGCCGTCCTCAACGGCATATTCCTCCCCTCTGTCCTCCGCCATGAAATCAAATGCACGCCTCACCGCCTTTTCCGCTTCGGAAGGAGTGACACTTTTAAATTCAAACACGGTTGAACGGCTGAGAATTGCGCTGTAAACATAGAAATACGGATTCTCAGTTGTTGATGCAATAAGCGTTATCGCACCGTTTTCTATATATTCAAGCAAGGTCTGCTGCTGCTTTTTATTGAAATACTGAATTTCATCGAGATAAAGAAGAATTCCGTTGGGCGCGATAAAAGTATCAAGCTTTGCAACAACATCTTTTATATCTGCCGTTCCTGCGGTTGTGCCGTTAAGCTTCACAAGATGGCGGTCGGTTGTTTTTGCGATAATGCTTGCGAGAGTTGTTTTACCGACCCCGGGAGGACCGTAAAAAACCATGTTCGGCAATTCGCCCGATTGAATGATGTTACGCAGAGGCTTGCCCTCACCGAGAAGATGCGGCTGACCGATTATATCTTCAATTTTTTTCGGACGTAGTCTGTCCGCAAGCGGTGCCGACATATCAAGCCCTGCCTTTCAAGAGAATTTAGTTAAGTATAACAAATCTCAACTGTATATTCAAGTGCCAAAAACGGTATAATTTTTGCATTTTCGCTTGCGAAACGAATAATTTTGCGAGATTTTTGAAAGTTTATTGACTGTATGTTGCAAATTTGCCGTATATATTACTACAGTTTTCGGTTTTTTTAACAAAATTATGAAAGTTGCAATATTTTTTGTTGCATTTTCAAGATGTTGGGTATAGAATATTATGCAAGCAGTTTAATCTGTATTAAATTAGTTTATAGAAGGCTGTCATGTTTTGTGGCAGTTTATAGAAGGAGTGTTACTTTTGAGTTATGTAGAAAGAGTCATCGACATGGTGGCAAAAAAGTATGCAAGAGAGCCTGAATTCGTTCAGACCGTAACAGAGGTTTTTGAATCAATCGCTCCCGTTGTTGAACAGCATCCCGAATATGAAGCAAATGCTTTGCTTGAAAGAATGGCCGAACCCGAAAGACAGATTACATTCAGAGTTACATGGGTTGACGATAACGGCAAGGTTAATGTCAACACAGGCTACAGAGTTCAGTTCAACGGAGCTATCGGTCCTTACAAGGGCGGTCTTCGTTTCCATCCCTCGGTATACAGCGGCATCATGAAGTTCCTCGGATTTGAGCAGACCTTCAAGAACAGCCTTACAGGTCTCCCCATCGGCGGTGCAAAGGGCGGTTCCGACTTTGACCCCAGAGGTAAGAGCGATGCTGAAATTCTCCGTTTCTGCCAGGCTTTCATGACAGAGCTTTACAGACACATCGGTCCCGACGTTGACGTTCCCGCAGGTGATATCGGTGTCGGCGGCAGAGAAATCGGTTATCTTTACGGTCAGTACAGAAGAATCAAGGGCGCATTTGAAAACGGCGTTCTCACAGGCAAGGGCATCCCCTACGGCGGTTCACTCATCAGACCCGAAGCAACAGGTTTCGGCGCAACATACTACGCAGTTGAAATGTTCAAGCACTTCGGAGAAGAAATCAAGGGCAAAACCTTTGCAATTTCCGGCTTTGGTAATGTTGCATGGGGTGCAGTAAAGAAGATTACAGAGCTCGGCGGCAAGGTTGTTACAATCTCGGGTCCCGACGGTTATGTTTACGACGAAGACGGCATCAATACCCTTGAAAAGATTGATTATATGCTTGAAATGCGTGCATCGGGCAGAGATAAGGTTCAGGATTACGCAGACAAGTTCGGCGCACAGTTCTTCCCCGGCGAAAAGCCCTGGGGAGTTAAGGTTGACGTTGCTATGCCTTGTGCAACACAGAACGAAATCAACATGGAGCAGGCTGAAAAGCTCGTTGCAAATGGCGTTCCCTACTACATCGAAGTTGCAAACATGCCCACAACAAACGATGCTCTTGCTTATCTTAAAGCAAACTGCAAGGCTGTTGCTCCTTCAAAGGCAGTTAACGCAGGCGGAGTTGCAGTTTCAGCTCTCGAAATGAGCCAGAACTCAATGAGATACAGCTGGACAGCAGAAGAAGTTGATGCAAAGCTCAAGCAGATTATGAAGGATATCCACAATAATTCAGCTTTTGCAGCAGAACAGTACGGCCTCGGCTACGACCTCGTTGCAGGCGCAAACATCGCCGGCTTTATCAAGGTTGCAGACGCTATGATGGCACAGGGTATTATCTAAAAGATGACCAAAGACGGCAGTTTGGACTGCCGTCTTTTTTAACTCTTATATAGAAACAAGCCTCCGAAAAAATCGGAGGCTTGTTGTGTTTGTTAATTTAATTATGCCTTGTTGTCGCAGCCGAGAACGTTCTTAATCTTGTGCTCAACCATACCCTGAATAGCTGTACGGGCGGGAGCAAGATACTGTCTGGGGTCGAAGTGACCGGGGTTCTCTGCCATGTACTTTCTGATAGCTGCTGTCATTGCAAGACGAAGGTCGGAGTCAATGTTAATCTTGCAAACTGCATGTTCAGCAGCCTTGCGAAGCTCGCTTTCGGGAATACCGATAGCATTTTCCATCTTGCCGCCAAATTCGTTAATCTGGTCAACAAACTCAGGAACAACCGATGATGCGCCGTGAAGAACGATGGGGAAGCCGGGAAGCTTCTTCTCGATTTCTTCAAGAATATCGATGCGGATTTTGGGATCCTGACCGGGCTTGAACTTAAATGCACCGTGGCTTGTACCGATAGCGATAGCAAGTGAGTCAACACCTGTTCTTGTTACGAAGTCGATAACTTCTGCGGGGTTTGTGTAGGAAGCGTCTTCAGCTGAAACGTTAACATCGTCTTCGATGCCTGCAAGCTGACCAAGTTCGCCTTCAACAACAACGCCGTGTGCGTGTGCGTAATCAACAACCTTCTTTGTGAGAGCAACGTTCTCTTCGTAGGGAAGGTGTGAGCCGTCAATCATAACTGATGTGAAGCCGCCGTCGATGCAAGCCTTGCAGGTTTCGAAATCGGGGCCGTGGTCAAGGTGAAGAGCGATGGGAAGACCTGTTGTTTCAACAGCTGCTTCAACGAGCTTTACAAGATAAGTGTGGTTTGCATAAGCTCTTGCGCCCTTGGAAACCTGGAGAATGAGGGGTGCATTGAGAGCCTTACCTGCTTCAACGATACCCTGAATGATTTCCATGTTGTTTACGTTGAATGCACCGACAGCGTAACCGCCCTTGTATGCATCCTCGAACATTTTCTTGGTTGTTACTAATGCCATTTTTTATCACTCCTGATATTTATTAAAACTAACCTTATATATTATATCAAAAAAACAATGAATGTCAACAAATTTACGCAAATGAGCTGATTATTTCCGTTTTGATAAGTATGAACACATTCTTTATTGCACCGAAAAATTCTTCGATTGCATTATTATATTCTGTATACAACTCGTCAACCTGAAGTTCAAAGCGTGCGTTATTTGTTTTTACGCTTCCCTCGTAAGTATAAAGAACGTTGTCGAAATTCTTTATATCATCTTCATAAAGAGTAAAAACTCTGACACCGTAGGGACCGGGTTTTGCAAATTCACATCCGTAGGTGAAGCCGAGTTCAATGCCGTCCCATATGCCTGTATAACCCTCGGTATGCCAATGGCCGAAATATGCACCGAGAACATCTCCGCAATCTTTCCATGCCTTGAACTGTTCGCTTGTTGAACCCGGAATCATTGCACCTGCATGATATCCGTTTGCGATTTCCTGATTAAGACGGTAGTATTTGCCGTCATCTCCTATGCTCGCACCCTCGTCCCAGAAATTACATTCTTCGAAAAGGTTTCCCATATCGGCAACGGGAACATGCTGAAAAAGAATTGAAGGCACAAATTCACCGCCGTTTGCTTTTTTCAGAGCCGCACTTTCGGATTTATACCATGCAAGCTGTTCTTCCGAAACTGTACCGCCGCCGTTATCTGACATCCAGATATTAAAAACAGTTTTTTTACTATCGCTTGATTTTATTTCAAGATTAAAGTCAATTCTTCCGTCCTTATCGTTACTTTCGTCAACGGTAAGGCTGTTTTCATAGCTGCCATAGATTTTGAGCCAATCCTCGTTTGTGACACCGCTCTGATAATCATTATTACCCTGACAAACGGCGAATGGGATTCCTTTTTCCTCAGCATAGCCGAAAACTGCTTCACAGGTTTTTGTTACGTTCATAACGGTCTGATAATAATCACCTTCAACCTCAACACCTTCTCTGAAGGGTTCGGCATCGCTTGTTATATCACCGCCACGGCTGTCTTCAACAATATCGCCCGTAAAAATAATGAGGTCGGGGTTTGTTTCATCAATGGAAAGTTCAAGAAATTTAACCAAATCATATGCGGGATTGTGGTCATCCTGAGGGTCACTTATCTGGAGAATTGTGAACTTGCCGTCAGAACCGAATTTGAGCTCGTTGTTTTCTGCATTTGCAAAAATGCAAAGAGATAATATAAATGTTATTGCAAGGAATATACTGATTATTCTTTTCATTTTTTGTCTCCTTATTAATACTTATCCATGCTCTCTACATCAAGAACGAAAACAGTTGCACCGCCGACGGTAACCTCTTCTTCAAGGCTGTTATTCTGAAGTCCTCTGCCGAGTGAACCCGTTGTCATTGCAACCTTGTTTCTTGTCATTGAATATTCACGGATAATTTCTTTTGCTCTTGCAACCTTGTCATCCTCTGCACCGATAAGCAAGGTTGTGTTGCCTATCATGAGGAAACCGCCTGTTGTTGAGAGCTTTGTCACGCTGTAGTTTTCTTTGGTAAGAGTTGCGGAAACAACCGCGCTGTCATCATTATTTACAATTGCAAGTATAAGTTTCATTTATCTTCTTCCTTTCATTACATATCAGGTAAAATAAGCTTCTGACTGCGTTTATCAAGTTCGTAGATATTGGGTATCTCATAACGGTTATCGTTGCCGTCTTTTATGAGAATACGTTTATCGTAAAACATTTTCATGGACTGGATATGGTTGATAATCTCAAAGGTATAGTTGCCTCTGTCGGTTTCAACATTCCAGAGCCAGATTTTATGTTTTTCGCTTCTGCTGATAAGTCTTGTTATCTTGGGAATTCTGTAATATTCCTCGAGACACCCGAGAAGCAATTCCTTCTGCGAGGGTTCCATGTTATCGAGTTTTCGGACTATAAACTGTTCATCACCGTTTTCATCGAGGAAGGTTATATATTCCGAAAGACCGCTGACGGGAAAAAGCCGACGGGGCTCGAGATTTTCAAATTTCTCACCCGTGAAGAACTCCACATCACAGAAAATTTTGTCTTTTACGGTTATACGTATTTCATTTCCGTCTATAAAATTTCTTGACATATGAAGCCCTCCTTATTCAAAATTTTCCGCAGCTTTTTCTGCCGCTACCTGCTCACTCATGGACTGAATTTGAATAAGCTTGTAATATTTGCCCTTGAGTGCCATAAGCTCTTCGGGAGAACCGAATTCAATGATATTGCCCTTATCCACAACAATGATTTTATTTGCCTTGCGGAGAGTTGACAGACGGTGGGCAATCATAAGCGTTGTTCTGCCTCTGATAAGACGGTTGATTGCATCCTGAATAAGCTTTTCTGTTTCGGAGTCAACCGCCGATGTTGCTTCGTCAAAAATAAGAACACCGGGATTCTTGAGAACAGCTCTTGCAATTGAAAGACGCTGTTTTTCACCGCCCGAAAGACCGACGCCTCTTTCACCGAGCATGGTATCATATGCATCGGGAAGTCGGGAAATAAATCCGTGGGCATTGGCTATATCGGCGGCATTGAGCACCTGCTCGGGATGTGCGCCGGGAAGCGAATATGCAATGTTGTTGAATATAGTATCACGGAACATCATGGGTTCCTGCTGAACATAACCTATCTGCGAACGGTAATATGACATATCAATATCACGGATATTCACACCGTCAACAAGAATTTCGCCCTCATAATCATCATAGAAACGCATGAGAAGATTTATGAGCGTTGATTTGCCCGAACCCGTTGTGCCGACAATACCGACAACATCACCGGGTTCAATAACGAAGTTGATATCATTAAGAACCTTCTTTGAACGGTCAAATGAGAAATTAACGTTTCTGAACTCAATCTTGCCCTGCATAACTCCCATTTCAGAACCCTTGCCGAAATCGTGTTCGGGTTCGGCATTGATAATATCCATAACCTTTTCGGTTGAAGCGAGTGCGTTCTGATAAGAGTCGCTGAGGTTCGCAAAGAAGTTAACGGGAGTATAGAACATACTCGTGTAAGAAATAAACGAAACAAGAACACCGAGAGAAAGCTTGTCGGGGGTATCGATAACCATGTTTCCACCGACAAACCATATAATAACCGAACCGCAGGTGATGAGGAAAGTTATCGCCGCAGGGAAAATTGCCGCAACCTTGGCAACCTTCTTATCCTCTGCCATCCAGTCATCAATATGATATGAGAATTTCTTGATTGTCTTTTCTTCTTTCGAGAAAGACTTGACTATTCTTATTCCGGGAATTGTGTCGGCAAGAATACTCGAAATTGCGACGCCTCTTCTCCATATTCTGCGGTAAAGAGGTCCGATTTTTCTGCCGAAGAAACGGCTGCAGACAACAACCACGGGAACAGGAATGAGAGAAAGAAGGGTAAGTCTCCAGTTCATGCTGAGCATTATTATAATAATACCTATCATCATAAACAGCTGAACAACCGCCTCCTGAGTTATTCTGAGCATAAACTGCTGAAGAACGGTTGTGTCGGAATTAACTCTGTTGATAACCGAACCCGTTGAGGTTTTATCATAGAATTTCATCGGGAGATACTGCGCTTTTGCATAGATTTCTTTTTTAAGGTCGGCAATAATTCCGTCACCCGCAACTCGCAGGATATACGAACGCAGTGCACCGATTGCGTACTGTGCAAAATAAACCCCGAGAAGGAAAAGTATGATTATAACAAGCATCTTTTTGTCTCTGTTGGGAATGATGTTATCAACCATCATACTCGTCACATAGGGTGGCACAAGTGCCGCACCCGTTGTTATGATTGAAAGTACAATACAGAAAATAAGTTTGCCCATATAAGGCTTTATATATCTGTAAAGAGTTGAAATCATCTTCTTTTTGCCCTTGCAGTTAAGACATTCGGAAGTTGGCGAAGCAAGCTTTCTGCCGCATTTAGGGCAGAACGAACGGAGGTTTCTGAAAGTTACTTCAACAGCGGCAAATCTGTTTTCAACAGTTTCGCCTTCGTTGACCTTAGATATGAAATCCGCAACCGCATCGCACATATCTGCAATTGCAAAAGTGAATCTCATCAGGTCAATCGTTGAACCGCCCGTTGTTTTTGCCTTAAGAACAGCGTTTCCGTACATTCTTTTGACGGAGATTTCGGCAATGTTGGCAAAATCAAGGCTGATAAAGCCTTCTTCAAAGCCGTCACCGACCGCAACAATACGGTTTTCGGTAACATAGACCGCGCCTTCACCGTAGCGGCTGTCAACCGCAAGGTCACCGACAACAGCAAACAGCGGCTTTTCTTCGCCCTTAAACTGCTTTTCGGCAATTGCAACGATTTTGTCGCTTGCGGGTTTATTGATTAACAAGTCCTTCGGTATCATTTTCATTCACTCCTTTTAAAGGAATTTCGACTTCATTCTATGTCCAAAAAAAACATAAGTCAACATAATTTTCCAAATTTTTTGCATTTCGTTGAATTGCATAAAAAACAGCCTCACATCAGCAACAAAATGCCGATATGAAGCTGCTGTATCATATGAATTTTTCAATGTTTTCCTTAATATATTTTCCCGCTGCACGGCAGATTTCATCGGCGGAAAGATTATCCGCAAACGCTTTGTCAAGCTCACTGATTTCATCGGGAATCATGGACACTTCTTCATTATCCGAATCAAACGCATTATATTCCTTTTCAAAAATCTCACATATTTCACTTTCGAAAAGTTTTTTCATTGCATCAAGAGATGCACCCGTAAGCGGCTGACCGTTTGCTCTGAAGAAATTGCTGAGTGCATTATCGCCGTCTTCGATAACAAAGGATAAGGCATATATGTCTTTCTGTGCTTCATTGAGCGCCTCAAATTCAGCCACCATATCCTTTGCATCGGATATTTTCTTTTGTAAATTTAGTGCAACACTTTTGAAAAGGCGTGACTCATCCGCATTTTTAACCGTTTTTTCTGTAAGCACCGCAAATTCATTTCGAAGCTCATTTTCTTCCTTAAACTTCTTTATCAAAGCTTCATTCGCCTTTGACCTTTTCGCACTTGCCTGACCCGCTTTGACGCAGACAAACAGCGTAAGCAAAACAACGGCAAACATTAT
>JAZSDF010000096.1:0-12455 GCA_045531035.1 Acutalibacteraceae bacterium
AAGGTGACGGGTGCAACGGTTCATTTTGTTAACGAAATTCCCGACGGCGGACGCATCATCATGCAGAAAGCCGTTGACATAGAGCCTGACGATACTCCCGAAACACTCCAGAAGCGTGTTATGGAGCAGGCTGAATGGATAATTCTTCCGCAGTCTGCGGAAAAGGTATGCAAAGAAATTTTGGAGGCTGAATAATGAAGGTTCTTGTTGTCGGCGGCGGCGGACGTGAGCACGCCATCATAAAAAAGCTTAAAGAAAACAAAGAAATTGAAAAAATATATGCACTTCCCGGTAACGGCGGCATGGCAAACGATGCCGAGTGCGTTGCAATCGGTGCAAAGGATATTCCCGCAATCGTTGATTTTGCAAAGAACAACGATATCGGTTTTGCCGTTGTTGCACCCGATGACCCCCTTGTTCACGGTGGGGTTGATGAGCTTTCAAAGCTCGGAATTCCCTGCTTCGGACCCGAAGCAAAGGCGGCTATCATCGAGGGAAGCAAGGTTTTCTCGAAAAACCTTATGAAGAAATATAACATCCCCACAGCGGCTTATGAAGTATTTGACGATGCCGAAAAAGCTCTCGCTTATATCGAAACCGCACCCATTCCCACCGTTATCAAGGCAGACGGCCTTGCACTCGGCAAGGGTGTTATCATTGCGATGACCCGTGAAGAAGCGGCAGATGCCGTTAAGTCAATTATGCAGGACAAGCAGTTCGGCGAAAGCGGAAATCAGATAGTTATAGAGGAATTCCTTGAAGGTCCCGAGGTTTCCGTTCTTTCATTCACCGACGGCAAGACAGTTGTTCCGATGATTTCTTCAATGGACCATAAGAGAGCAAAGGACAACGATGAAGGTCTTAACACCGGCGGCATGGGAACAATCGCTCCCAACCCCTACTACACACCCGACGTTGCAGACAGATGCATGAAGGAAATCTTCCTTCCCACAATCAACGCAATGAATTCCGAGGGCAGAACATTCAAGGGCTGCCTCTACTTCGGACTTATGATAACAAAGAACGGCCCCAAGGTTATCGAATATAACTGCCGTTTCGGCGATCCCGAAACTCAGGTTGTTCTTCCCCTTCTTGAAAGCGACCTTTTCGAAATCATGAAGAGCGTTGCCGCAGGAACTCTTACAGAAGAACAGGTCAAGTTCAGCGAAAAGAGCGCTTGCTGTGTTGTTATGGCGTCTGACGGTTATCCTCAGAAATATGAAAGCGGCTTTGAAATCACAATGCCTGCTGATAAAAATATATATATTGCGGGTGCAAAGCTTTCCGACGGCAAGCTTCTCACCGCAGGCGGCAGAGTTCTCGGCGTAACCGAAACCGCAGATACTCTCGAAAACGCAATCGCAAAGGCATACGAAACAGTAAAGACTGTTAACTTTGCAAATGCGTACTACAGAAAAGACATTGGTAAAAAAGCTTTGGAGGTCTGATAAAAATGGTATACAGAGCGTATGTTGAAAAGAAGAGCGGACTTGATAACGAAGCCCGTTCGCTCAAAAACGAGCTTGTTTCCCTTCTCGGAATTGCAAGCCTTGAGAAGGTAAGGGTTCTCAACCGTTACGATATTGAAAATATCGAAAAAGAGCTTTTTGATTATTCAAAGGGTACAGTTCTTTCCGAGCCTCAGCTTGATGATATCAGCGAGACTCCAAATCTTGAATGTGACAGACTTTTTGCAGTTGAATTCCTCCCCGGTCAGTTTGACCAGAGAGCAAATTCCTGCGCTGAATGTATTCAGATTATCTCAAAGGGCGAGAGACCCCTCGTAAGAACAGCAAAGGTTTACTGCCTCTACGGCAACATCACCGATGACGAGCTTGCACAGATTAAGAAGTTCGTTATCAACCCCGTTGAATCGAGAGAAGCTTCGCTTGAAAAATACGAAACGCTTGTTATGGACTATGTTGTTCCCGAAACAGTCAAGACCCTTGACGGCTTCATTGCTCTTGACGAAGCAGGTCTTAAAGCTTTTGTTGACGATTACGGTCTTGCAATGGACCTTGACGATATCAAGTTCTGCCAGAAGTATTTCATCAGCGAGGATAGAGACCCGACCATCACCGAAATCAGAATGATTGATACATATTGGTCAGACCACTGCCGTCACACAACCTTCCTTACAAATATCGATTCCGTTAAGTTTGAGGATGAGCTTCTTCAGAAGGCATATGACGAATATATCGATGCAAGAAAGGCTTGCAACAGAACAAAGCCCGTAAATCTTATGGATATCGGCACTATCGCCGCAAGATATCTTAAGAAGCAGGGACTTCTTCCCAAGCTTGACGAAAGCGAAGAAATCAATGCCTGCACAGTTAAAATTGACGTTAACGTTGAGGGCGAAACCCAGAAATGGCTTCTCCTCTTCAAGAACGAAACACATAACCACCCCACAGAAATCGAACCTTTCGGCGGTGCGGCAACCTGCATCGGCGGTGCAATCCGTGATCCCCTTTCAGGCAGAAGCTATGTTTATGCGGCTATGCGTGTAACGGGTGCAGGTGACCCCACAGTTCCCGTAAGCGAAACAATCGAGGGCAAGCTTCCCCAAAGAAAAATCGTTCAGACTGCTGCGGCAGGTTACAGCTCATACGGTAACCAGATAGGCCTTGCAACCGGTATCGTTGATGAACTCTATCATCCCGGCTACGTTGCAAAGAGAATGGAAATCGGTGCTGTTATTGCGGCTGCTCCCGAAGAAAATGTTCGCCGTGAATGTCCTCAGGACGGTGACGTTGTTATCCTCCTCGGCGGACGTACAGGCCGTGACGGCTGCGGCGGTGCAACAGGTTCATCAAAGTCACATAACCTTAAGTCACTCGAAAGCTGCGGTGCTGAAGTACAGAAGGGTAATGCTCCCGAAGAAAGAAAGCTCCAGAGACTTTTCAGAAACAAAGAAGCATCTCAGCTCATCAAACGCTGCAATGACTTCGGTGCAGGCGGTGTTTCCGTTGCTATCGGCGAGCTTGCAGACGGTCTTGAAATAAATCTTAATGCTGTTCCCAAGAAGTATGAAGGTCTTGACGGAACAGAGCTTGCAATTTCGGAAAGCCAGGAAAGAATGGCTGTTGTTGTTGAAGCAAAGGATGCAGAGCGTTTCTGCGAGCTTGCAACAAGCGAAAACCTTGAAGCAACAATCGTTGCTGAAGTCAAGGAAAAGCCCTATCTCGTAATGAACTGGAACGGCAAGGCAATCTGCAACATCAGCCGTGAATTCCTCAACTCAAACGGTGCCGAAAAGCATATCGATATCGCTCCCGCAAAGCTTGAGGACTATTCAAAGAAGCTTGACGGTTCATTCTCCGATATGTATATAGCTCTTGCAGGCGACCTCAACATCTGCTCAAAGAGAGGTCTTTCCGAGAGATTTGACTCAACAATCGGTGCAAACACCGTTCTTATGCCCTTCGGCGGCAAGCATCAGCTCACTCCCATTCAGGCAATGGCACACAAGATTTCCGTTGAAAAGCAGGATACTGACACCTGTTCACTCATGGCATGGGGTTATAACCCGTTCATCACGGAAAAGAGCCCCTACCACGGCGCATATCTTGCAGTTATCGAATCCGTTTCGAAGCTCATCGCTGCAGGTGCAGACTTCAAGGAAGTTTATCTCACCTTCCAGGAATATTTCGAGAAGCCCATGAAGGACGGCAAGCGTTGGGGCAAGCCTCTCGCAGCTCTCCTCGGTGCGTTCAAGGCACAGATGGACCTTAAGATTGCGGCTATCGGCGGCAAGGACTCAATGAGCGGTTCATTCGAAAACATCGATGTTCCTCCCACTCTTGTTTCATTCGCTGTAACAACAGAGGACCTCAAAAACATCGTTTCTCCCGAATTCAAAGCTGCAGGCCATAAGGTTGTTATGATTAAGCCCGAATATACTGCAGACAATCTTCCCGAAACAGCTTCTCTCCTCAAGATTTACGATGAAGTTTACTCACTCGTAACATCGGGCAAGGCTGCCGCAATCTATACTCCCACAATGGGCGGTGTTGCAGAAGCAGTTCTCAAGATGGCTATGGGTAACGGCATCGGATTCGACTTTGCAGATGTTTCACTCGAAGACATCTTCGGTTATTCCTACGGCTCATTCATCATCGAGCTTAACGACAACACAGACTGCGGAATTCTCCTCGGCTACACAACCGATAAGGCTGCAATCACATACGGTGCTGAAACAGTTGATTTTGCAAAGCTTCTTCCCATTTATGAAGATAAGCTTGAGGATATCTATTCCTGCAACATCGCAATGCCTGAAAAGAAGATTGAAACCTTTGATTATAAGGCAACAACATTTGCAAAGCCCGCAATCAGAACAGCAAGACCCAAGGTTCTCATTCCCGTATTCCCCGGCACAAACTGCGAGTTCGATTCCGCAAAGTATGCCGAAAGAGCAGGCGCAGAGGCAGAAATCTTTGTTATCAACAACCTTTCTGCTTCAAGCATTGCAAAGTCGGTTGAAGACTTCGCAAAGAAGGTTTCCGAAAGCCAGATTATCTTCGTTCCCGGCGGTTTCTCGGGCGGTGACGAACCCGATGGTTCAGGCAAGTTCATCACAGCGTTCTTCCGCAACGCAGAAATCAAGCAGGCTGTAACAGAGCTTCTTGAAAAGCGTGACGGTCTTATGCTCGGTATCTGCAACGGCTTCCAGGCTCTCATCAAGCTCGGTCTTGTTCCTTACGGCAAGATTATCGACACCGACGAAACCTGCCCGACCCTCACCTACAATACCATCAGCAGACACCAGTCGAAGCTTGTGAGAACAAAGCTTGTTTCCAACAATTCACCGTGGCTTTCAAAGGCAAAGCAGGGCGAGATTTACACCGTTCCCATTTCACACGGCGAGGGCAGATTCATTGCTGATGAAGCTCTCATCAGAAAGCTTGCCGCAAACGGCCAGATTATCACTCAGTATGTTGACTTTGACGGCAACGCAACAAACGATATCGCTTTCAACCCCAACAACTCCGATTTCGCAATCGAAGGCATCGTTTCGCCTGACGGACGTGTTCTCGGTAAGATGGGTCACTCCGAAAGAACGGGTCTCGGTCTTTACAAGAATGTTCCCGGCGAATTCGACCTCAAGCTCTTCGAGTCAGCAGTTGAATACTATAAATAATATAACATAATAAGAGGCTGTTTCAATCGAATCAGCCTCTTATCTTTTTGCGGTATAACACAAAAGTCCTGCCTCACCGAAGTGAAGCAGGACCTGGTTTTTATAGATTATACAATATCATAACGGTTTATGAAGCATACGGGAAGTTCGCCGTTGCTCTTTACCGTGCCGTCAGCGAACATGCCGTCAGCGGAGTTTGTTGAACCGCAGACATAAATTGATTTACCGTCTGTGCAAAGTCCTCTCGGGTTATCGGTCATCGAACCGCCGAAGCCGTAAATAGTTTTAAGCTTACCTGTGGTTGAAAGTGTGTAAACAAAGCCGTCGAAGTCGCCGACATTTATGAGACCGAAATCTCTGTTTGTTGATTTTGTGTAACCTGATACCGCATATCCTCCGGGGATTGCAACAATGCCGGTGATAAAGTCGTGCTCGAAGCCTACCACGGTACGAACCCAGCCTGTTGAGCCGTTGGAATTGATCTTTACGATTGCGCCGTCCATTGTACCGGCTGTACCGCCGTTATACTTACCCTGGAAGGTTGTTCCTTCACCGGTTCCGCCTACGGGAACCGAATAGTTGCCTGCGACAACAACTCCGCCGTCATTAGCAAGAGTCATAGCGTAAAGATTTGTTACGCCTGTATCATAAAGACCTTTCTTCCAGAGAATAGAACCGGAGGGGCTGATTTTTACGATAACCGTTGTTTTCTTAATAGGTGCAGTTCCTTCCACATCGGCAAATTCGCCATCGCCGCTGTAGCAAGCGATATCCGCATAAATTTCGCCTGAAGGAGCAACTTCGATATCTTCAACGGTGTTGTGCTTTGAGCCTGAAAGAGCCTGACGCCACTGGATATTGCCGTTTGAATCGCACTTGAATATAAATGCCTTGTAGAGCTGAGTTCCGAGGCCTTTGAGGTCATAGTCCGAGGATTCTGCCTTACCGCCGATTACAAATCCGCCGTCGGGAGTAGCCTTGACGGAGTGAATCATATCGCCTTTGCTGCCGCCGTAAAGCTTTGTCCAGACAACATTACCCTTGCTGTTGAGCTTGATTACGACGCCTTCAACAGTGCCGGCGCATTTGTATTCCGAAGGAACGGTAATATCTTCTGCTCTTGTTTCACCGACAACGAGAATGCTTCCGTCGCTGAGAACCGTAACATTTTCAAAGGTGGTTTTTGCTTTAACTGCAACACCGTTTCTCGGTGAAGCTGTACCGCCGATAATCTTTGACCACTCAAGCTCACCCTTGTCCGAGTATTTTGCAATAATACCTGAGGTGTAGTCCTTGACGGAGCCGTCGATAAATTCGTATGTAAAACCTACGGATACAATTCCGCCGTCAGCTGTGGGAGCGTTATCCCAGAAAACACTGCCCGCTGCAGAGCCGCCTGTCTTGGTCCAGCCGGGAGTAAGAGAGGAAACCGGGACCTTTGTTGTGCCCATGGGAGCAACATAAGAAGGTTCAACTGGAACATAGACTGAAGTAGTCTTCTTTGTGTTGTCGGGCTTTACGGGTGTGTTGGGTTTTGTGTTGACGGGTGCGGTGGGGGGAGTGACGGGGTTAACCGCAGGAGTGGAAGGCCTCTTTGTGGTGCTTATGGGTTTAACGATAGCAACTTCGCTTGAACCGGGCTTTGAAACAACAACGAGATTATTTGTTGCCGCAACCTTTGAAATCTCAGCGTATTCGCTCGGAGAGATGTTGCTCGGGTCCTTAACGGAAACCTGATTCATAATCTGTGTGTACTGTTCGGGAGTAATGTTTGTTGCGGGAACTTCTTCCTTCTTGATAACGGTGTTGTTGTTTTCGTCCTTTTCAACAACAAGGCCCTTATCTGCCGCAAGGTCTTCAACCTTTTCGAGCTGTTCGGGAGTAAGAGTGTTCAGATCGCCGTTAAAACCGCTTGCATCCTCACCGAGAGCTTCGGAAACGAGTTCAACGAGTTCAACATTGGTGATTGTAACGGGTACATATGTATCAATTCCGGGAACCCACTCATTGTTGGGTATTACAGGCGCTGTTGTTGTGCCGTTTTCATCATTCTTGATGCTGCAAGCAGCAAAGGTTGAGAGAATGAGAATAAAGCACATGAATACACAGAGCCTTGAGGTGAATTTATTCTTCATAAGGGTATCCTCCCATTTTATAGTTATTATTATGTTAACATGAATTTATTGCAAAATCAACTGTTTTTATATGGCAACAATAAAAATTCATATTTATTTTAAATTTTATCTTCAAAAATTAACAGCTATGATATATAATTAGTACATACAAAACACGGAGGCGCCTATGGATAAAAAAGAAAAAGCCTTGCTCGCTGTAAATGCGCTCAAGGAAAAATATCCCGATTCAATTTGCTCGCTTAATGCGGAAAACCCTTTGCAGCTTATAATCGCAACCCGTCTTTCGGCTCAATGCACCGATGCAAGGGTAAATCTTGTCACTCCCGCACTTTTTGAAAAATATAAAACCGTTGAGGATTTTGCCAATGCCGATATATCCGATGTTGAAAAGCTTATTCATTCCTGCGGATTTTTCAGGGCAAAGGCAAAGGACATCGTTGAGATGTGCAAAAAAATGATTGCGGAATATGACGGAGAAGTGCCCGACACACTTGAAAAGCTTACTTCTCTCCCCGGTGTCGGCAGAAAAACCGCAAATCTCATCATGGGAGATGTTTACGGTCAGCCTGCCGTTGTTGCGGATACGCATCTGATAAGAATATCCAATCTTCTCGGACTTGTTTCAACAAAAGACCCGTTCAAGGTTGAAATGCAGCTCCGTGAGATTCTTCCGCCCGAAGAAAGCAACGATTTTTGTCACCGCTGCGTTTTGCACGGCAGAGAAACCTGTATCTCCGGCAGACCGAAGTGTGAAAACTGCACAATGAACGGATTTTGCAGTTACTGTTCAGAAAAATGACGTGAGAAGAAAAATAATTCCGCTTATTGAAGCCCCTGCGCAGGCGGCGGCACTCATGCTCAGCGCAAGACGGATTCTGCTTTTGCGAAGTCTTGAAGCGGGCGGTATTCCCGCACTCTGGGCAATTTCGCTTGCCCTTTCTCTCAAATCACCCTCGCTGACAGCAGAATATTCGGGTTTTATGAAAAACAGCACTCTTTCAAAATATTCGCATTGAGTCTGCGTGATTTCAACAACCTGTCTGTTGACCCCTTTTATCAACCTGATTTCTCTCCCTTCACTCCGATGGATTTCTATGTTATTTTTGGCAGGAAAAAGGGGAGATATACATATGGATTTTTGATGAAAAAAGTATGGTGTTGTAATGCTGAATATACAATTTGTATAACAAGCTTTTCCACAGAAAAAGTGGATAACCGTGTGGAAAAGTTGAATAACTAAGCTGAAAACCCCTTATTTTTCACCAAAAACGGGTGTGGAAAACTTTATAATTCTGAAAAAGAATATACAAAAGGTTGTACAAACTTTACAAAATGTTGCAATTTGTCGATGAAATTATGGCAATATTTTTTGCGATTTTAACATAATATTACAGTTTGGAGAATGACAACAATGGCTGTAAAAAACACATATAAAATTGAAGAAAACAAGTTTATATTAGCCCCCGACTGCTTTGATTTGGCATTGACTCTCGATTGCGGTCAGTCATTCCGCTGGGTACAGACTGGCGAGGATGAATGGCACGGAGTTGCGTTTTCGAAACCGCTTACTCTGAAAAAGACCGAGCGTGGAATTGAATTTATCGGCACAACAAAAGAGGATTTTGAGAACATATGGATTCCCTATTTCGACCTTGAACGTGATTATGGTACACTTTGCCGTAAATTCATGGCAGACCATTATCTTGCCGAGGCTGTTGATACCTGCTACGGAATAAGGGTGCTGCGTCAGGAGCCGTGGGAGGCAATTTGTTCATTCATAATTTCGCAGAACAACAATATTCCCCGAATAAAGGGCATTATAGACCGCCTTTGCCGACTTCTCGGTGAGCCTTTGGGTAACGATGATTATTCCTTCCCGTCTGCGCAAAAAATCGCAGAGGCAGGCATTGAGGCACTTGCACCGATAAGGGCAGGCTTCAGAGCAAAATATATCATCGATGCGGCGCAGAAGGTTGCAAACGGTGAAATCGACATTGAAAAAATTTATGCCCTCACAATTGATGAGGGCAGAGATGAGCTGATAAAAATCAAGGGAGTGGGGGAGAAGGTTGCACAATGCTCACTTCTCTACGGCTTCGGAAAGATCGACGCCTTTCCCGTTGATGTGTGGGTGAAACGCATTATGAGCGAGCTTTATCCCGACGGCCTCCCCGAATGTACGAATGGCGTGCGAGGTATTGCACAGCAGTATCTTTTCCATTGGAGAAGAAATTTCTTATAATAATAAAAAGGCTTGCAAAGGGAATTAACCTCTGCAAGCCTTAATTCTTATTCGTTGATAACGGGAATGAATGCGTTGTGAACTGCTTCAACAGCCTTGTCTGCATCCTTAACGTCGATGAGAACGGAAATCTTGATTTCACTTGTTGCAATCATCTGAATGTTAACATCGGACTCAAAGAGTGCCTCAAACATCTTTGCTGCAATGCCGGGATGTGATTCCATGCCTGCACCAACAACAGAAACCTTCGCAACGTCTGTGTCGCACTTGATTTCAAGACCTTCAAGAAGGTCAAGTGTCTTGAGAGTTTCAACTGTATCGTCAAGCTTTGCCTTTGTTGTTGTGAAAGCGATATCCTTTGTATCGCCTCTGCCTACTGACTGAAGGATGATGTCAACGTTAACATCCTTTGCTGCAAGCTTACCGAAAATTTTATATGCAATACCGGGAACGTTGGGAACACCGATGATTGATACACGGGCAACGTCTGTATCCTTTGTTACACCTCTGACGAGCATTTTTTCCATGTCTGCTACCTCCTTGACAATTGTGCCGGGCTTTCTTACAAGGCTTGAAAGCACCTCAAGCTTAACATTATATTTCTTAGCCATTTCTACCGAACGGTTGTTGAGAACCTGTGCGCCGAGAGTTGCAAGCTCAAGCATTTCATCATAGGTGATTTCATTAAGCTTGATTGCGCCCTTGATTTTTCTGGGGTCTGCGGTGTAAACACCTTCAACGTCGGTGAAAATCTGGCAGCGGTCAGCGTGCATTGATGCTGCGATAGCAACTGCGCTTGTGTCCGAACCGCCTCTGCCGAGGGTTGTTATGTCGTCGTATTTGTTGAGACCCTGGAAGCCTGCAACGATAACGATGTTTTTCTTTGCGATTTCCATCTTGATGCGGTCAGCCTTAACCTTCTTGATTCTTGCCGAGCCGTAAACGGAATTTGTTGAGAAACCTGCCTGCCAGCCGAGAAGCGAGCAAACGGGGAAGCCGAGGCTTTCGATAGCCATAGCAAGAAGTGAAATCGAAATCTGTTCGCCAGAAGCGAGGAGCATATCCATCTCTCTCTTTGATGCCTTGGGATTGATTTCGTTAGCCTTTGCAATAAGGTCGTCGGTTGTGTCGCCCTGAGCGGAAACAACAACCACAACGTCATTACCTTCCTTATAAGTATCGGTAACGATTCTTGCAACATTCATAACTCTTTCGGCGTTGGCAACTGAGCTGCCGCCGAATTTCTGAACTATTAAACCCATAACTGAACCTCCAAACAGGGATTAATAATCGGTTATACGGATAACCGATTCAATTTTTGATTCATTCACAAGAGCAAGCTTTTCCGCCATATCCTTTTCGGAAATAATGTCGGTAACAAAAGCGAATTCGCCGTCGGGAGCATTTTCTCTTGTGAGCATCTTGACGGTGCCGAAGAGTGAATTCACCTGAGTGAGAGCTGCAGCGGCATTTTCAGTTGTTGCTCTTATATAGAAGGATGATGCGCTTTCGCCGAAGTCTGCAACATAACCTTCTTCGCTGTCTGCCCAGCCGAAGAACTTCTTGCGCTGCATATGTCTTGCGCAGTCGATAACGTCGGCAACAACGGCACTTGCGGTGGGCATCTTGCCTGCACCCTTGCCGTAGAATACAACATCGCCGATAGCGTCGCCTCTTACGAGGATTGCGTTGAATACATCGTCAACGGAAGCGAGCTGGCTGTGATTCTGAACAAAAGCAGGGGATACCATAACGGAAACCTTGCCGCTTTCAAGCATTTTAGCTCTTGCGATAAGCTTGATTACGCCGCCCCATGAGCGTGCATAATCAACATCGGAAAGGTCAATTTTGCGGATGCCCTCGGTGTAAACTGAATCGGGATAAACATGCTTGCCGAAGCAGAGAGCTGCAAGGATGCAGATTTTTCTGCAAGCGTCATGACCGTCAACGTCAGCGGAGGGGTCACGCTCTGCATAGCCGTTTTTCTGAGCAAGAAGGAGTGCCTCATCAAAGGTCATTCCGTCGCTTATCATCTTTGTGAGAATGAAATTGGTGGTGCCGTTGAGAATACCTGCAATTTCATCGATATCGTTTGCGGCAAGGCACTGGCTGATGGGTCTGATGATGGGGATACCGCCGCCAACACTTGCTTCAAACAGGAAGTTAACATTGTTTTCATCTGCAACCTTAAGAAGCTCACAGCCCTTTGCGGCAACAAGCTCTTTGTTTGAGGTTACAACATTCTTACCGGCTTTGAGGCAAGCAAGAACATATTCATAAGCGGGGTGAAGTCCGCCCATGGTTTCAACAACTATCTTTACCTCGTCATCCTCAGCTATCTTTGAGAAATCAGAGATGAGAAGATGTTCATAAGGGTCACCGGGGAATGTACGGCGGTCAAGAATATATTTGAGCTGCATATCGCTCTGCAGACTCTTTTTAACGATGTGTTCGTGGTTTTTATTAAGAAGGGTTGCAACACCCGAGCCGACCACGCCGTAACCCATTATGGCAACATACATCCGAATCGCTCCTTTAAAAAATAACTAATTATACTTTGATTAACAGCAATACATAAGTCTGAAATACAATATATCACGCACAGTCGGACATTTTTCTCTTTGTCATACGCCCGTATGCCTGCATCGAAGAAATGCCCGACTGCACGCAATCTGTTGCATTTCAGATGCAAAGCAGTTTTGAAAGAGTAGATTTTTGTCTCGGCAAGGCAAAAATCTGCAGGAATACGAGGCTATTTCAAAGATTTTTAACGAAGCCGAGGCAGAAAGATACCTTTCAAAACCTTATGGCTTGCTGTTAATCAAAGTATAAAGATTTTAACATACTTTTTCAAAATAATAAAGACATATTTTTAACTTTTGTTAAATTTTTATGTCTTTTTTATAACAATAATTGCCTTTTTATTAAAAATGGTGTA
>JAZSDF010000043.1:0-7710 GCA_045531035.1 Acutalibacteraceae bacterium
CAGAGTGTGATGATATCTGCACCGATGTGGCCGTAGCTGATTGCGCCGTGGTTAGCACCCCAATTGTTCATAAGGTCATAAGCTGACTTGAACGGGCCTTCGCCGTTGCAGCGGGGAGCGAACCATGTGCAGGGCCATGTGTAGTCTGTTCTCTTCCAGATGATGTCTGAAACTTCGTCGGGAAGGTTAACTGTCCAGCCTTCAACAATCTGAAGAACGGGGCCGAGACCCTTAACGAGGTTAAGACGAATCATGGTTGCGGGCATTTCAGCTCTTGTGAGGAAACGTGATGAATATCCGCCGCCTCTGAAGTAGCCGTTGTCTGCTGCGTTCCATGTTGCAGCATTGATAATCTTTTCTGCATCTTCTTCGGTAACGTTGTACCATTCCTTCATGATGCCGTTGCCGTTTTCGTCCTTAACTTCGCCGCAAGCGTCAAGGCAGCAAGCACCGGAGTTGATAAGGTGGATAAATCCGCCTGCTTCCTTTGCTTTGCCTTCAATGTCATAGCCTGTAACTCTCTTGACAGCATCTGCACTCCAATGAGTACGAACGTCAGCAAACATCTGAGGTCTGTTTGTAAGTAATTTCATGAAGAGCATACCGATGCCGTTGAGAACATCGTTCTCCGTTGCAAGGATATAGGGTTCTCTTACGCCTTCCCAGTCAAACGAAGTGTTGAGAAGAGCTTCTGCGAAGTCAGCGTTGGGATAGAAGTCTGTCCACTGTCTCTGACCCTGGAAGCCAGCTGCGATTGCATTGTGGCCAACCATTTCTTCTTCTCTGCCTTCGGGAAGGTTGGGATTGCCATTCATGAGGTCTTTGATGATGCACATCATCTTAACAACGAATTCCCAATCCTTTTCCTTCTGTTCGTCGCTCTTTCTTACGAATTCGGGGTTCTTGTCGAAGCCTTCCTTGCACTTTGCCTTTGTCCATGCGAGAGCCTTCTGATATTCAGCTTCGTCATAGATACCTTCGCTCATTCGACGGATGATTTCAACTTCGTCAACAGATTCAACTCTCATGCCGAGATATTCTTCGATGAAATCGGGGTCGATAACCGAGCCTGCGATACCCATGCAGGTTGAACCTATCTGGAGATAGCTCTTGCCTCTCATTGTTGCAACTGCAACTGCTGCCTTACCGAAGCGGAGAAGCTTTTCCTTAACGTCATCGGGCATTGATGTGTCATCAGCATCCTGAACGTCCTTGCCGTAGATACCGAATGCGGGGAGTCCCTTCTGTGCATGAGCTGCAAGAACTGCTGCAAGATAAACTGCGCCGGGTCTTTCGGTTGCGTTGAAGCCCCAGACGCCCTTGATTGTTGTGGGGTCCATATCCATTGTTTCGGAGCCGTAGCACCAGCAGGGAGTAACGGAAAGAGTGATGTCAACACCCTCCTTCTTGAACTTTGCTGCGCATGCTGCTGCTTCAGCAACACGGCCGATTGTTGTGTCAGCGATAACAACCTTAACGGGTTCGCCGTTTGAATAGCGGAGATTTTCCTCAAAGAGAGCCTTTGCTGCCTTTGCCATGTTCATGGTCTGGTCTTCAAGGGATTCTCTTACCTTAAGGGGTCCTCTTCTGCCGTCGATGATGGGGCGAATACCGATTACGGGATAATCGCCGATAAGTCTGCTTTTTGCCATAATAGCATCTTCCTTTCTGTATGTGTATGTATGTTTATTTTATTTAACAACCTTCTTGAATCTCTCGTATGCTTCTGCCCATGCGGATGCGTTTTCGGGGGAATATTCAACTGCCTTTTCGCTTGCTTTGACAATTTTTCTTGCTTCTGCAACATTTTTGATTGCACCGCAAGCCATGAGCTGAACAGCGATATTGCCGAGAACGGTTGCTTCAATAGGTCCTGCGATAACGGTTCTGCCGCATGATGAAGCGGTCATCTGACAAAGGAGAGTATCCTTTGTGCCGCCGCCGATAACATGGATAACGGGATAAGTCTTGCCCGTGCAATCCTCAAGGTTATCAATGGTGAGGCGGTATTTCATTGCAAGGCTTTCGTAGATACAGCGCATAACCTCGCCCACGCTTTCGGGTACGGGCTGATTTGTTTTGCGGCAGTATTCACGCACTCTTTCGGGAATGTTTCCGTGAGGAACAAACTCGGGTGCATCGGGGTCGATAAAGCACTTGAAGGGCTCGGCTGCAAGAGCGAGCTTTTCAAGGTCGGCATAGGAATAATCGCTGCCGTGTCTGTTCCAATGTCTGCGGCTTTCCTGAATGAGCCAGAGACCGATTATGTTCTTGAGGAAGCCGACGGAAGAATCGCAGCCGCCCTCGTTTGTGACGTTCATTGCAAGAGATGTTTCGTTGACGATGGGTTTCTTAAGTTCCGTTCCGAAGAGCGACCATGTGCCGCTTGAAAGGAAGGCGAAATCCTCGCTTTCGGCGGGTACGGCGGTGATGGCACTCTGCGTATCGTGACCGCAGACGCTGATAACATCAACATCCTTGATGCCACATTCCTCGCAGATATCGTCGGTTACCTTGCCGAGAACCGTTCCCGAAGGCACGATTTCACCGAGAAGTCCTGAAGGAATACCGAGCTTTTCGATATAATCCTTTGCCCATGACTTTGTTTCAAGGTCAATCATCTGCGATGTTGTTGCGATTGAATATTCGGTTGTCATTTTGCCCGTGAGCATATATCCGAAAAGGTCGGGCATAAAGAGAAGTCTGTCTGCTCTTTCAAGGATATGAGGACGGTATTTTTTGAGCGCATAGAGCTGATAGATTGTGTTAAGCTCCATGAACTGAATACCCGTTTTGAAATAAAAATCCTTGTTGGGAATTATCTCGGCACATTCCTCGATAAGACCGACGGTTCTTTCGTCACGGTAATGAACGGGATTTTCAAGAAGGCATCCGAATTCGTCGATAAGTCCGAAGTCTACACCCCATGTATCGATGCCGATGCTGTCGAAACCGCCCGCATTTTTGGCATTGATGATACCCTGCTTGATATTATAGAAAAGGCGCAGAACGTCCCAGTACATAGTCTTTCCGACCTTTACGGGGTCATTTGAAAAGCGGTGAACTTCTTCGAGAGAGATTTTCTCACCGTCAAATTTGCCGAGAATCGCTCTTCCGCTTGATGCGCCGAAGTCAATGGCTAAAACTCTTTTGTCCATGGTTTTCTCCTTACTGAATAACTACGCCTTTTTTGAGAATGATGTTGGCATAGATAGCTGTTTCGCCTGTTGCGATAACGGCATAAGCCTTCTTTGCTCTGTCATAGAAAGCAAATCTTTCAACAAGCTCAATATTCTTCTCGCCCTCTTCGGCAAGGATTGTCTTTTTATAGTCTTCCCAGATGGGAGGAGGATTTGAAGCGTCGCCGTTATCCATGAGAGCAACGGGAGCATCAACATATGTATCAAGAGGCATGAGCTTGAGGATAGCGGAAAGAATTTCGTCAACTCCGTGACCGTCAAGACGTACAAGTCTCTGCGCAATTGAAGCTGAGGGGAAATTGCCGTCACCGATAACGATTTCGTCACCGTGGCCCATTTCCATAAGAATTTTAAGAAGTTCGGGGGAAATTACGGGAGAGATATTTTTGAGCATGATTTTTGTTCCTTTCTTTACATTATTGCATACATGCTGTACATATTGCTGTAGATACCGCCTTTTTCCATAAGCTCTGAATGTGAGCCGTGCTCTGCGATGCCGTCTTCGGTGAGAACAACGATTTCGTCGGCATTGCGGATGGTAGTGAGTCGGTGGGCGATTGTGAGGGTTGTTCTGCCCTCGGCAAGGCGTTCAAGCGACTCCTGAACAAGTTTTTCGCTCTCGTTATCGAGTGCACTCGTCGCTTCGTCAAGCAGAAGCACGGGAGGATTCTTGAGGAAAACTCTCGCAATTGATATTCTCTGCTTCTGACCGCCCGAAAGCTTTACGCCTCTTTCACCGATGTAGGTATCAAAGCCGTCGGGAAGTGCGCTGATGAAGTCATATGCACCCGCCTTTTTGGTGGCTTCGATAATTTCTTCTTCGGTTGCGTCGGGCTTGCCGTAGATAAGATTATCACGGATTGTGCCCGAGAAAAGATATACATCCTGCGCAACAACACCGATATTTGAACGAAGCGAACGCAACGTGATATCCTTGATATTCTTTCCGTCAAGGAAAATATCGCCGCTTTCAGCCTCATAGAATCTCGGAATGAGATTGCAGAGCGTTGTTTTTCCGCCGCCGCTGGGTCCGACAAGCGCAACATTTGAACCGCTCGGAATATGCAAATCAAGGTGGTTGAGAATTGTTTTCTCGCCCTTTACATAGCTGAACGAAACATCCTTGAACACGATATCGCCCTTGACATCGGTAATTTCAACCGCATCGGGGCTGTCGGTTATATCGGGATTCTCGTCCATGATTTCGGCGAAACGCTCAATGCCCGTTATACCTCTGCTGAACTGCTCGCTGAAATCAACGATTGAACGGATTGAACCGAGGAGAGTTGAAACAAGAAGAAGGCTTGCCGCAAAATCGCCGGGGCTTGTAACGCCTATATGCATGAAATATGCACCGACACCCACAACCGCAATATACATCGTTCCGTCAAGCATGGTGACGGTTGCGTGGAATTTGGACATATACCTGTAGCTTTTGTTTTTAATACTGACGTACTCCTTGTTGCCTTTGGAGAATTTTTCTTTTTCTGTCTGCTCGTTTGTAAACGAACGGACAACTCTTACACCGAGGAGGCTGTCCTCAATTCTTGCATTGATTTCGCCGACCTGATGACGGCTCTGACGGAATGTATCACGCATTTTTGTGCGTGTTTTCTTCGTAAGAATAATCATGAACGGCATCATCGCAAAAACGCAGAGTGCAAGACGCCAGTCCATCGTTGCAAAAATCGCAAAGCTTGCGGCAAATTTGATAACCGTCATAAAAACCATTTCAGGGAAGTGGTGTGCCCATTCTGCCACATCGAAAAGGTCAGAGGTCATACGGCTCATAAGCTGACCGACCTTTGTATTATCGAAAAATGTGAACGAAAGCTTCTGGAGATGGTCAAACATATCCTCACGCATTTTATTTTCGATTTTGATACCCATTATGTGTCCGTAATAGGACTGACAGTAGCTTGCGATACAGGCAACCGCCTTAAAGCCTATGTAGAAAAGGCAGGTGAAGACAATCCTTTTCAGAGTGAGAGAAGCGATATCCTCAACACCGGCATCGGTAATTTCACGGACAATCAGCGGAAGTGCAATATCGCAGGCTGCCGAAACCGCAACGCAGCAAAGCACGAGTGCTTCCGTGCCGAGATGCTTTTTGAGATACGGGAAGAATCTTCTGACAAGCGAAAAACTCTTCTTCATTGAATTTTTCTTCGGTTCCTCCGGCTTGTTTCCTTTCATTTTCATTTCCTCTTTCACTATATAACTTTCTATAATTATACATAATATATTATGTAACAAAAAAAGGAATTTGTAAAGAGTTTATATATAAAAAATAGCCGTATAAAGAAAAAGCCGAGGCATTTCAGCCTCGGATTTTTCTCGTATAAAACGGGGGGGACAAAAGATGGTAGTGGTTAAATTAATTAATCAATCATTTCTCCGCCTGCTTGGAATACTTGAGAGTATAGACTATTCTCATAAGCCAGGCTTCTGCGGGATTGATAGCCTTTGTCTTGCCGAAAACCTTTGAGGTCAGCAAGGTGAGGCCGCTTTTGCTCATAATCATGTCAACAGCCTGTGCATCGCCTTCGTTGGCACCGCAGCAAAGAGCACCCATATCCTTGATAAGCACTGCATTTTTACCCTTGATTTTCTTTGCAGCTTTATCGGGTGTTTTTGCGCATTTGACGGTGGGCCCGCAAATCTGAGCAAAGTCATCAAGCAGAGGCTTCATTGTTTTGCCGAGTCTGGAAACGGCAACAACCTCGCTTGAACCGTTGTGAATTATATTGTTGAATTTGGGACATGCAGTATAGATGTCCTTGTGAGCATTTAAAACATTGGCAAGATTGCCTATAGCTGACGACGGACCGTTGAGTTCCATTGTCATTTCGTCACCGTTTTCGCTGTTTGTGAAAACAATTTCGCCGCTTTCTCTGTTGCATACACTATTATACAGCAAGGATTTATCAATTTCAACAGTTTTTTCGGATTTTGTGAGCTTATCGGCAATCTCTGAACAGAAATCATCAAGATTATCCGACTTTAATCCGAGCTTTGATTTCGCAGCATCGAGAATATAGTCGGTGCAAACCTTTTCAAGTGAGCTTGCAACCTGGAAAGCTTCTTCGCTGTCCTTACCGAAGCAAAGAGCACCGTGGTGAGCCATGATAACAGCCTTTGAAGGACTGAGCTTGAGGGCGGTTGTTACGCCTTTCTTAAGCTTCTTTGTGCCGGGAAGACCGTAGCCGCCGAGGTGGATAACGCTTCCGATAAGGCTTGCTGCTTCGCCTGCAACCTTTTCAATGCCCGTTGAAAGAGCACTGATTGCGGAAGCAACCTTCTGGTGGGTATGAATAACGAAATTAGCTTCGGGATATTCTTTATAAACCTCAGCATGAATACCCTTTTCGGATGAGGGCTTAACGTTTCCGCCCCATTCGAGAGTGTTGATTGCAACCTCAACGATATCGTCGGGAGTGAGTCCGATATAGGGCTTGCCGCTGGGAGTGATAACAAATGTTTTATCGTCAACACGGCAGCTTACATTGCCCCATGTTCTTGCAATAAGACCGTTTTCAACAAGTCTTTCGCCTGCTTCGATAACAAGCTTTTTAGCGGTTAAAACATCCATGTCAGTTTTCCTTTCGGATTATTTAAAATAAGGCGGGATATGGGATATCCCGCCGCGGTTGTTTATATATTGCGAAAAAATGTCATGCGTCGCATTTATCACAATTATTATTTTTCAAGGCAAACGATGTTTTCAAATACCTTATCAAATCTTGCGATTGCGTCGTCAATCATTTCTTCTGTGTAAGCTGCGCTTGTGTAGAGACGGCTGCCTGCAAGAGTTACAAGGCCCTCTGCCATGTAAGCAGCACCCATGTGAGTCATTTCCTTCTTGCGTGCAGATGTTGCATCGAGAACGCCGGGGATACCCCAAGGCTTCTTCCAGTTGATGGAGAAGTTAAGAGTACCGACTGTTTCGAGGTGGCAGATTGAACCCTGGTTGAATGCTACGAAGGGAAGATTTCTCTTCTTGATGATTTCCTGAAGACCTGCTGTGAGTCTGTCACCCATAAGTGCAGCCTTGTAGCAAGCGTCTGCCTTTTCCATTTCTTCGAGCATTGTGTAGCCTGCGATACAGCTGAGGGGGTTAGCTGACATTGTGCCGCCGCAGAATGCCTTCTTAATCTTCTTGCCTGTGTCGTCAAGACCTGCGCCGAGATACTTCATGTATTCCTTCTTACCGCCGAGACCGCCTGCACCGGGATATCCGCCTGCCATAACCTTACCGAATACGGTGAGGTCGGGTGAACAGCCGAAGTAGCCCTGAGCACCGCTCATACTTACGCGGAAAGCTGTAACAACCTCATCGAAGATAAGGAGTGCGCCGTATTTACGGCAAAGCTGCTCAACGCCCTTGCAGAAGTTCTTGTCAACGGGTCTTGTACCGCTTTCGGGACCAACGGGCTCAAGCATAACTGCTGCTGTGCCGCCCTTAAGTCTGTTAGCCTTGAGCTTTCTTTCAAGGTCATTGAGGTCGCCG
>JAZSDF010000068.1:0-2699 GCA_045531035.1 Acutalibacteraceae bacterium
GCACCTTTAGCTCAGTTGGTAGAGCAACTGACTCTTAATCAGTGGGTCCCGGGTTCGAATCCCTGAAGGTGCACCAAAGTGAGTGATATTAACGCAGAGGGTCCACCCGTTCCCATTCCGAACACGGAAGTTAAGCTCTGCAGTGCCGAAAATACTTGTCTGGCGACGGACCGGGAAAATAGGTCATTGCTCACATATAACAGAGAAGACAAGTTCATCTCTGTGAAAGACAGTTGCTCTGACAATTGTCGGGGCAAGGAGTCGGTGATATTAACGCAGAGGGTCCACCCGTTCCCATTCCGAACACGGAAGTTAAGCTCTGCAGTGCCGAAAATACTTATCTGGCGACGGATCGGGAAAATAGGTCATTGCCGACATATTATGAGGGAAACAGAATATGTTTCCCTTATAATCGTTAAACTCAATATTCCTCCTTAGCTCAGTCGGTAGAGCACCTGACTGTTAATCAGGTTGTCGCTGGTTCGAGCCCAGCAGGGGGAGCCAAAACAAAAGGCAGGTCAAATGACCGCCCTTTTGTTTTGGCTCTTCTTTCTAAATGGCGACGAACCACTTGCTGTTTGCAAAGCAAACAGCAAAAGTTTGCGGTAGCAGGCATATTCGAGTCTGCACAGTCTTCATCCGCAAACAGTGGTTCAGAGCCCAGCTTTTTTATATTATCTTGCCATCCCTGACGCCCCGCCCACTCCCACTCCCCTTGCCATCGCTCAAGGGGGATATGGATAAAAATATAGCAACCTCAAATCTATTCAGCCCAATTTCTGTCAATCAATCTGTAGTTGAATTAAATCATCCATTAATTGCTTGAATTAATTATTCCTATATGCTATAATATTAGCAGTTAAGATAATCGGGAGAAATTAAAATGAAAATACAAATTGCAGATAACATAAAAAAATATCGTATGGCGCGTGGATTCACTCAAAGCGACCTTGCCATTCTTCTGTCTGTTTCCACGCAAGCTGTTAGCAAGTGGGAAAACGGTCAAACCTTTCCTGATATAACGGCTTTACCTCTGCTTGCTAAATATCTTGATGTATCGATTGACGAGCTGATGGGAACAGAAGAGTCGCACTCTTGGCGATTAAAGAAAGAACTTCGTGATCTTAAACAAGCGATCAATGATGATCAGTCGGAAAAGGCTGAAAAAGAGCTTCGAATTCTTGAGATATATGAAGAATTGGCATCGACAGAAAACTATTATCTGATCAGTTATTTCCAAAGACTCATGAGCGTCAAAAATGAAGCAAATTCTTGTATAAAAATTACTGAGGATCGGGTTACGAAGGCTCGTCAATTGCTCAAAGATCGATTAAGGACATCAAATATGAGCGAGAGAGTACAGTTGTTAAGTGCTATCGCAGCTTATGAAGATGAAGAAAAACTCGAGCAATGGGCGGATGAGTATGAACTTCCCGAACATATTAAGACAAGCTTTTGGGATGAACTTTTGTTATCCAGGTATGCGAAGCAAAAGAGCGTTGATAAATTTAACGAATTTAATCAAATAATTCTCTATAAGCAAGTAAAAAATACTGTTTATTTCTTGACTGAAAGTGTGTTCTACAATATGAAAGATCAAGAAGGAGGATTATGCACTCTTCAAAGATACAGAATGGCTCTTGATACGCTTAATCTTTATTCAAACCGAGCAGATGATATTTTCATTTTTGTCAGGATTATGTTGGAGGTTCAATACGCTGAACTTCTCTTGATAAATGAGTGCTGCGAGGAAAGCCTTGAAATGTTCTTGTTAGCTTCAAAGCATCTTTCAATCCTTTATGATTTGCCTGACGGTTGCATGCTTAACGGTTCTGTTCCTTTGCTTGATGCAGTCAGCATTGTTATCACCGGGAATGATAAATATGACAAATGCATATTCAACATTGGCAGATATGAGAAAGATCCGCAGTTTGATAAAATTCGCGAGGATAAAAGATTTACGGGGTTTATGGAATCGTTGAATAAATTTTTTCCAAGCCCCAATTGCAGGTCTTGGATGAACGAGAAGGGAAATGATAATTTAGACGCTCAATGGCAAATACTTTTGGATAGAGCAAGGAAAGAAGCAGCTAGGCTTTCAGACGGTAATACGGTAGTGATGCTCACTTCGGGCAGTGCGGTTCATTCTATCTCATTTCAGGATATGAACTCGGCGTGCGATGCAGAGGGGGCAATGAAGTTTTTGATCGAGAAAAAGAAAAGCGGTGATTCTAAAATCGAAAAACTGATTTGCATGTGGCATGATGGTGAAATTGATATTCCGTCATTCGCTTTCAGAGAGGCACTTTTGGCTGTTGATAGCAAGAATCTTTCCACTCAAATGCTTTTGAATGGCTTTGACGGTTATGTTGTTAAAACTATCAAAGTAACGATGATGAAATAATATAACGGTACTGTTCAAAAGAATAGAGTATATGGCGCAAAACCATTGTTTGCTTCGCAGACGGTGGTTTTGCGCTTTTCAAAATTATATCGTAAATGTTGACAACTGATTTTTTATATGATATAATAAATTCAATGTTAATAAAGGGAAGGACATAAATTATAGAAGAAATGATGAGAGATATGTACGTCGTAGTTACCGATTACGTTCAGCCGAACACGGGCGAGGATGTTTCGGATGCTTTGCAGGAGCCTATTTTGTCGAATCCTCAAAGAACGATATTCTTCCCCGACGG
>JAZSDF010000153.1:0-16805 GCA_045531035.1 Acutalibacteraceae bacterium
ATATAAGTGTAGCACAATTCATGGGATATCTCAAGGGAAAAAGTACATTAATGATTTTCGACCGACACGCAAATTTAAAGTATAAGTATGGTTCCAGAAGTTTTTGGCGTAGAGGGTATTACGTAGATACAGTCGGTTGGAACAAAAAGCAAATAGCAGAATACATAAGGAATCAGCTTGAAGAAGATTACGCAGTAGACCAAGTTACAATGAAAGAGTACATAGACCCGTTTACGGGTAGCAAGTAACAAGCCTTTGCGGTTGGTAGCCGTAGGGTACGCCTTAAGGCGATGCCGGTAACATAGGGCTTTGCCCGCATATGAAGAACCCCCGGCTTAGCCGTGGGGTTACTATTATCCCATTCCAACAAACAGAAAAATAAAATCATTTTTCACCATGTTTTTCGGAGTTATCTGTCATAACCAAATCAGAGGAGGTGGTGACGGATGAGCGTCAGAATTAAAGTTGAGGCTGTAAAAAGCAGAAGTGAATTCATTGAATTTATTCGTGCCCGTAATCTTGATTTCGTTGGGATGTCTGTCAGCGGATGCCGAAAAAAACACTTGGTGGGTTGCTTGCAGTTCATAGGGACACATAACTGAAATAATGCTCAAGTCGTTTGACAGCATTGATTACGATTACATTATGTA
This sequence comes from Acutalibacteraceae bacterium, assembly GCA_045531035.1. Taxonomy (GTDB): domain Bacteria; phylum Bacillota; class Clostridia; order Oscillospirales; family Acutalibacteraceae; genus CAG-177. The sequence goes on from JAZSDF010000153.1 coordinate 651, forward strand.
TTCGGGCAAAAACGGCGGGAAATTTTATGTGGCTGCGGAAATTAAATCGTAATTAATGCAAAAATGATGATTGTTTTGTTGAGGCATCTGTAATAACTGTATCAAACAAGATGACAGGGAGTGAAGTTGAACGAAACAAAATCATAACGGGAGGCCAGCCGCAAAAGCGTGATTAATCACGCAAAAATGGTTATAGCACGATTGTCAGGCGGATAAATCGTGACTATAACCAGATTTTGCAGCGGCAAAACAGATTGCACAGGCAATCGGGCACCATTGTGACGGGAGTGTCGAACCCGTCAGATCCGAGCTCGGGGTTGTGTGTCACAACTTAATCAAAACCTATCGAAAGGAGCAATAAAATGGTCCGCAATCATAATTTATCCAATGTTCAGAGAATAACCGAAAACAAATCATCCAAAAATCACTCTGTAAGGAGTGATTTGACGGTGAATAATTTAAAAGCACTCAGAGATGCCGATATTTCCGCCTGCAATGCCGATAAACTTGTTGATTTGAGCAATGTTAAGGTTAAAAGAAAACTGCCTTTAAACCGCCGCGCAGACGATTTTATTGCGCAGGTGGGCAATCCTTATCTTTTCAGGGTTGATGATGTTGTTGTCAAAGTTGAATTCGGTGACGGAAAAGATTTTTCGGAAATGCTGACAGATGTCATTATTGCAGGATAAATTTTCAGATTGAATTTTAAACGGTGGCGAGGTATAATTTAAGTGTATGATAACCGTGCTGCCTCAGATTAAAATGAAGGTGGCTTTATAATGTATACAAAAAATGCAGAAAAAGAGCGGATTTCGGGAAATTTCAATCTCTGGAAAGCTGCTGTTTATATACGTCTTTCAAAGGAAGACAAAAACAAAACCGAAAGCGATTCGGTTGTTACCCAGAAAGAAATTGTTAAAGAATATTTGAAACTTCATCCCGATATTGATTTAGTTGATTTTTATATTGATGACGGTTTTACGGGAACGGATTTTGACAGACCCGGATTTCAGCGATTGAAAGAAGATGTTGTATCAGGAAAGGTCAACTGCGTTATCGTAAAAGATCTGTCGCGATTCGCCAGAAACGCTGCGGGTTCAGGCAATTATATTGATGATCTTTTTGTCCGTCACAGAGTCAGATTTATTTCGATAAACAACAGTTTGGACACAATGTCGGGCGAGATGAATGCGGCAACCCGATGTATTACGGTGGGTGTCACCAATGTATTAAATGAAAGCGTTTCGGCAACAACATCTGTCAACGTAAGAGGCTCTCTGAACGTCAGACGTAACAACGGCGATTTCATCGGATCCTTTGCATCTTACGGGTATCTCAAAGACCCCGAAGACCGCCATAAACTCATCGTTGATGAAGAAGCTGCGGCAGTTGTCAGAATGATATTTGAAAAGTTTGTTTCGGGTGTAAGTATTTATGAAATTGCCTATCAGTTGAACGAAATGGGATTGCCGAATCCGTCGGCTTATAAAAAGCAGAAAGGTATGAATTACAGGCATCCGTCAGGAAAAATCACCGACGGAATGTGGCCTGAAAGTTCAGTCAGAAGAATCCTTAAAAACGAGATGTATATCGGCAATATGGTGCAGGGTAAAAACACGAAGATCAGCTATAAAATCAAGCAGTGTGTTGCCGTGCCGAAAGAAGAATGGTTTGTTGTCAAAGGCACTCATGAGCCGATAATTGACACGGAAACTTTTGAGAAAGCGCAGTCTTTGTTCAATCATAATATCCGCAGATCGTCGGAAAAAGATGAAGTTGATTTGTTTGCAGGGTTTGTAAAATGCGCCGATTGCGGAAGGGCTATGGGCAAAAAATCCAACGATAATAAAAACCGTGAATATCATTATTACCGATGCGAAACTGCCAAAAAAACAAGGCGGAAAGCCTGCACAAATCACACAATCAGAATTGATAAAATGGAAAAAGCGGTGCTTGTTTTTCTTCAGAAAATGGTTGAAGTTGCAACGGAATATGATGAAATGATAAAGGCGATAAATTCGGGTGCAAAAAGAAAAACGAAGACGGATTTATTGGCAAAAGCATTGGAAAACCAACTGAAAAACCGTGAATTTCTCAACGGTATGATTCTTGAACTTTATCCCGATTTTAAAAAAGGAATCATTACGGCAGAAGAGTATACGTCGCTCAAAACAGACTGCAATAATAAACTTGAAAAGCTTGATGAAGAAATAAAAGCAACAAGAGAAAAAATCAAAGAACAGGAAAACGGAATGGAGAATAATTCATTTGTCGAGAGCTTCAAAAAACTCGGCAACATAGAAAAGCTGACAAGAGCGCTTGTTGTTGATTTAATCGAAGAAATTCTTGTTCACGAGGACTCGAGAATAACAGTCCGACTCAAATGCAAAGACGCATTTGAGCAGGCAACGGAATATATCAAAATTAATAAGGATACCGTAAAAACGGCATAAAAAAGCGTGCAGAGCAATCTGCACGCTTTTACATATATTTTACATATAGATGATTACTGAACGGTTCTCTTTTTCCATAGAGTATCTAACAATTATAGATTTGTTTTCCTGTCAGATGATAAAACATAGATGAAATTATAACTGTTGTGATAAAATAGGGCAATCTTTGCAGAAATGATATATTTGCCTGATTTGTTTTGAATAATAAAGGGTTAATGTTTTCTTGCATTTATAAAAAAATTATGTTATTATCAAAATATATTCAAAGTTTTGTGATTAATTCAAATAAAAGGATTGAATAAAATGGGAAAAGTAACTATTCTTGTTAATTCCTGCGATTTGTACGAGGATGCATGGGAGCCTAATTTCAAGCTTTTAAAAATCCAATGGCCTGATTGCCCGTATGATTTTGTTTTGAATTCCGAAACAAAAGAGTATAGCGGTGATACAAAAAATGTCAGAACAATATGTTATGGTAAGAAAGGTACTTGGACTGAACGATTAAGATATGTTTTGGAACAGATTGACAGTCCTTTTGTCTTATTTACATTAGAAGACTATTTTTTGCTCAACAAGGTTAATGCAGAGGTTTTTGAACAGGCTGTTTCTGTGATGGATAATAATCCTAAAGTTGGTATGATTTGCCTGTCTCACACGGGTCGGATGGATATCAAGACAGATCAATATGAAGACAACAATTTTTATTCCCGAGTTATCGATGAGAAGTGTAAGATTTGGTGCAGAATATGTTTGTATCGCAGAGAATATTTACTTAAATTGTTGAGAGATCACGAAACTATTTGGGAATTTGAACAGTATGCATCATATCGTGCAAAAAAGCTTAATTATATTATTTTGCAGCAAAATAATAATGCACCGGAAGTTTTTACTTTCAAGATTAAGATAGAAGACGGCTACGGGATTACATTAAGAAAATGGTTGCCTAAGAATGTTGAGTTGTTTGAAGAATATGGGATAAATGTGAATTACGATAGGCTGGGAATGTTTTGTCCTCCAGTTTTATCAGAAAAAACACAAACTACAAAAAGCAACAATGTCAAAGAAATGCTGTATAGCATAAAACACGCTATCAAAGTAATAAAAATAAAAGCAAAAAAGAAATACAGAAAATTCAAATCAACACATTGACTGTTAAGTTTTGAATCGGATTATTCGGATTCCATTGCTGAAAATGCAGGGGAATCTTTGCTTTTTGGAGCAAAATGCCGTCTGACACAACAGTTTAATGAGAATCAGGGTTTTAATAATTCTGTAAAAATGAATTTCATATATGGATTTGACTGAAATAAAAATATAGGATATAATATAATCAAAATTCAAAATCCTCAACGGAGGGAAAATGACTGCTGCCAAAATGTTTGAACAAAAACACAAAAAATCCGCACAATTCACAGCATTTACTCCCTACAGGATTTGCCCCATCGGTGCACACAGCGACCATCAGTTCGTCAAAATAACGGGCTTTGCCATCACGAGGACATACACATCGCATACGGACCGAAGGAAAACGGTGTTATTGAAATTAAATCGATGCAGTTTGATAAGCGTGCACAGTGGCACGTTGCAGTTATCCCCGAAACCGTGCAGGGTGACTGGGCGGACCATCTCAGGGGTGCTACAATCGCACTCAACAAGCGTTACCCTCTTCGAGAGGCCTTTGTACGGTTGTTGACGGTGAGCTTCCCATTGGCGGTCTTTCATCGTTTGCTGCGGTAATCATCACATTTTAATCTGCTCTTTGCACTATGAATCCAATCAAGCTTGAACCCGCTGAGCTTATCACCATTTCGCAGGAAGCAGAGAATGAGTATGCGGGTTGTTTCCTGCGGGAAATTAGAACAATCCTGCGAGGTTTACTGCAAAAAAGACTACATTTTATATATGGATTTGCAGAACGATACATACGAGCTTATTCCTCAAAGTCCTTCAATGAAGCTCTATAAAATTGCCATATTTTGCAGCCTTACAATAAAACAGTATAAGCGTTTTTAAAACGGTATAACTTCGGTTATGCCGTTTCTTTTTGTGTGCATCTGATGTAAAACTTATTTAATAATTCATTTGGTAATATGCCTGCATAGTTGTAACTGATTATAACTTTCTGTACTCTTTTACCCGACGATTTATCAGGCTTATGCACATAAACCGCTTTTACCATATTGTTAAGAATGGCAGGTGTCAGTTCTTCAATGCCAACATATTTTTTTGCTGTGCGGATAAACTTTTCAATGTTATCCGTCTTTTCTTGAATTTCCTGAATTTCTTTGTTTAACAACTCAATTTTTTCTTTCAGTTCGGTTTGCTCGGTTTCGTAATCATCAGAAAGCATTTTAAATCTTGTTTCTGAAAGATTACTGTTTACAAGGTCTTCATAAATACGCTTGAACAATCGGTCAAGTTCGGAAGAATTTTCTGCATTTTGAAGCATTTTTCTTTTGGCATCAAGTTCTTTCTTTGTTCGCTTGATTTCAATGCTCCAAGTGCTTCTATGAATTCATCTTCAAAAGCTGAAACACACAAACAGACAAGTTGAATGTTTTGAAGTGATCCTTCTTCAAGAACAACCGCACGAATGAAATGTGACCCACAAGGATTATCGGGGCCTTTTCTGGAGTTGAAGCAAACAAAATACTCTCGGAGTAGCGGGAAACTATTGGAACATACATTTTACCCGAGCAGCACTCAGGGCAATAGATACTTTTGAGCTTATGATTTATGATATGGTAGACGGGCAGGGCAGACACGCTACTTATGAGGATACCGTAAATGCTGTTAAAAGACTCGGATTTCAGGGTATAATTTTTGAAAAGGTCAACATCGGACTTCCTTTCTATTCACGCCCCACGGATATGTCGGCATATTGGTACGGCTATAACGGATGCTATGACGGGATTGATGAAAACGGCTGGTATCATTGCTATAACATAAACAAAGATTTTGGGTTCAACACTCTCGAGGTTATAGAGGCAAAAAAGGAATATGCAATCAATAACGGCTTCGGCGGTGTTATGATATGGCATTATAACTGCGACTTGCCCTCATCTCACGAGGATTCGCTCCTCAGGGCGGTTGGAACGGCTGTGGATAATAATTATCAGTAAATATAAATTGGTTTCGTCTTTAAGGCGAAGCCGATTTATTAATTTTTATGGTGTATGCTTGACATTATCACCCGCTGCGTGTCGTACCATAGCGGATTTTTTGACGGATACGAACACCGTGCCTGAGGATTATGACATGATTCTGACGGGCGACCTTGGCGCAGTCGGTTCAGAGCTTCTTTGTGAGCTTATGGTGAAGCAGGAAAACATTGATATCTCTGCTGTTCACAATGATTGCGGACTTATGCTTTATGATATTGAAAAGCAGAAGGATGTCGGTGCGGGGGGTTCGGGATGCGGGTGCAGCGGCGCTGTGCTTTGTTCGGATATTCTCAGCCGTCTTGAAAAAGGTGAGCTTAAAAAAGTTTTATTTGTGGGTACAGGTGCTCTTATGTCAAGTGTGTCATCTTTGCAGAGTGAGTCCATTCCTTCCATTGCCCACGGCGTGCTTTTGGCGGGGGTGTGATAAATTGAACGAAATAACAAGTGCATTGAAAGTTATGAATACGGCAATAAAGACCGTGAAAGTAATTGATGTTGTGAAAAAAGCCACTGTAATTGCTGCGGTAACGGCTTGCGGTGTGTTTATGTTCAGATTTATTCGTAAATAAGGGGTCATAAAATGAAAAAAAGCCTTCACGCTATAATAAAGACTGACGGAAAAATCTTCAGAAAACATTTGCAGAGCAAAAACGAAGCTGAGATTATTCTTGCTGAGCATTATCCTATGCTTGAAAGATGTGTCCGTCGGTCGGCAAAGGAATGTAGCAGGATAGAAAAATCCCTTAAAGACCCGGAGCTTCTTCCGGGTCTTTTTCGCAATTGCACAGATTTGTGCGGAGGGGGAAATTTGCCTGAAGCGGACAAAATTGTAAGTTTTTTCGGCGGAAAACTGAATGGTATCTGTATTGAATACCTGCCGCTTGTGATAACCTGCGTTTTGCTTCACGGATGTGCTTTGTCGGCTTTGGAAAATGACTGCGAAAAGCTGAAAAAGTATATTTTATCGCTTCAGAAAATGAGAGATACCGATTTCGCTCACATCTCGGAAAAACTTTTTTCGGCAGAAGAAATCCTTGCAGATGACCCTGCCGGAATTTATGCCTTTACCGATAACGAAACAAAGGCAAGATACAGAAGAAAAATAACCTCTCTTGCAATGAAAAACGGCAAGTCCGAACTTGAAACGGCATCGGAAATTCTTTTGAAAGCCAAAGAAAACGGCAATCATATAGGTGACATTCTTTTTTCAACCGTCAGCAGCAGGAAACACGGTATATTTTGTCTTGCTGCGAAAGCGTTGATGCCTGCCTTGATATGTTTGGCGGCAGGGATTTTAAGCGGTGAGTGGATTATATCAATTCTGCTTTATCTTCCCGTGTGGGAAATATTGCAGTATCCGGCAGACCTCGCATCGGTAAGAAGGTACAGTAACCGGAAACTTTTGACTCTCGATCCGCAAAGCAAAAAGGTTTCCGATGTTCACGCTCTGATAGTTTTGTCCGCGATACTTCCTTCTGCTGATAAAATGTCCGAAATCAGGGACAGACTGGAATCTCTTTACCTGAGCAATGCTTCAGAAAACATCGGAATCTGCTGCCTCGGTGATTTCAAAGGTGCCGATATACCGAGAAAACCTGAGGATAAGCATATTCTTAATGCTTTGAATAATGCAGTTGAAGAATTAAACAGAAAATACGGCGGCGGATTTGTTTCGGCTGTCAGACCGAGGTCGTATTCCGAAACACAAAACGAATTTATCGGAAAAGAAAGGAAAAGAGGGGCAATAAAGGAGCTCATAAGAGCCGTAAAGGGGAATGAGAAGGGTTTTTTATCGATAAGCGGCGATACTTCCCGCTTGAAAGATGCAAAATATCTTATTGTTCTCGATTATGACTCAAGACCTGTTTTTGACTCGGTCAGGGAGCTGATTGCCGTTGCTGAGCATCCCGTGAATAAGCCTGTTATAAAAAATGGAAGAGTTGTTTCGGGTTACGGTATTCTTGCCCCAAAAATGCATACAAGTCTTGCTTCTGCACGGACTTTTTTCGGCAGCATAATGTCGGGAAGCACGGGCATTTCTTCATATGATGAACAGTCAAAAGAATACTATCAGACGCTTTTCGGAGAAAGCATTTTCTGCGGCAAAGGGCTGATAAACGTTGATGCATATTACGAAATTCTTGACAATACTTTGCCAAAAGAAAGGGTGTTGAGCCATGATATTATTGAGGGTGAATATCTGCGTACCGGTTTTGTACCGAGGGCTCAGATAATTGAGGATTTTCCCGAGTCGTCGGACGCCTACTATAAAAGATTGCACAGATGGGTGAGGGGAGATTGGCAGAATTCAGGGTTTATTTTAAAAAAAAATCCGCTCGGATTTGTTTCAAGATACAAACTTTTCGACAATTTAAGGCGCAGTATAACTCCTGCAGTGTGCTTAGGAGTGATTGTGTATTCTGCCATTTATCACAGTTATGCCGGAATTGCCGCTGCGGTTGTTGCAGCTTTTGCGCTTTGTTCGTCCGATATTTTTGCGGGAATAAATTCTGCATTTTACTTGGGACACCGTTCTGTTACCGGACTGTATTATTCAAAAAAGCTTCCCGAGGCATTGGGCTGCTTTATACGGGCGGTTTTTTCTGTTATTTATTCTGCAAGAGAAAGCTTCGTGTCTGTTGATGCTACAATAAAAGCGTTATGGCGACTGCTGATAAGCGGTGACAATCTTTTGGAGTGGACACCGACTGCGGCATATGAAAGAAAAAACACAACTGATTTTCCAGTGTTGTGTCTGCCTGCACTTATAGTTTCGGGAGTTCTGGTTGTTTTTGGCATGCCAATTCACAGATTGCTTGGAATTATTATTCTCGGAGATATTCCTCTGGCATTTTTTTCAAACGCATTGCTTCACAAAGAAAAAACATGTATAACTGCTTCGCAAAGGGATTATCTTATGTCTCAAGCATCGGCGATGTGGGGGTATTTTGAGGACTTGTGTACAAAAGAAAATAATTATCTCCCGCCCGATAACATTCAGTTTGCACCGCACAGAGCATTGGCAATAAGAACTTCGCCAACAAATATCGGACTTATGCTTGCTTGTTTTCTTGCGGCAAGGGATTTCGGCTTTATATCGTCGGAGGAACTGTGTGATCGTCTGAATTCAAGCCTTAAAAGTGTCGAAAAACTTGAAAAATATAAAGGAAATCTTCTGAATTGGTATGACATATCAACGCTTGAAACCCTTTCGCCAAGGTTTGTTTCTGCTGTTGACAGCGGCAATTTTCTCTGCTGTCTTACTGCCGTTAAAGAGGGGTTGCATGAATACGAAAATGAATGTGAAGGTCTTAAAGCAGTAACGAAAAAAATAGAAAAAATCATTTCATCAACCGACCTCAGTGTTATGTATAACAGTAGAAGAAAACTGTTTCACATCGGTATAAATCCCGATAGCAGCGAAAAAACAGAAAGCTGCTATGATTTATATATGAGCGAAATCCGAATGACGGCTTTTTTTGCGGTTGCAAGAAGATCTGTGCCGAAAAATCATTGGGTTGCACTTGACCGACCTTTTATCAGACGGGGAAGATACACCGGTCTAGCATCGTGGACGGGAACGATGTTTGAATATTTCATGGCGGATATTTTCATTCCCTCGCCCGAAGGAAGTCTGAGCAACGAGGCTTTAAAATTCTGTTTGCAAAGCCAGAGAAAAAAAGCGGGCAAAAATCCTTTCGGAATATCCGAGAGTGCTTTCTATTCTTTTGACGGAGAATTGAATTATCAGTATAAAGCACACGGTGTCCAGACACTTGGTCTGAAAAGAGGATTAGACAAAGAAGATGTTATTTCACCTTATTCTTCTTTTCTGACGCTTAATATTGCGCCCCGCCTGTCGTTGAATAACCTTAAAAGGCTTGAAAAGCTCGGAATGACAGGTAAATACGGGTTTTATGAAGCTGCTGATTTCACAAAAGGCAGAAATAATGGCGGATATTCTGTTGTAAGTTCATTTATGGTTCATCATGTGGGAATGAGCTTTCTTTCAGTGAATAATTTGCTGAATGAAAAGTGCATGCAGAGACGGTTTATGAAGGACAGATATATGAACGGTGCAGAAACTTTGCTTGAAGAAAAGGCTTTCCAAGGCAAAGAAGTATTCCGGGATGTTGTATCAGATAGGGTTATACCGCATCTGAGAGAAAGAGTTTCCGCAAATAAATCCGAATGGATATTTCCGGATTTAAGTTCACCGAAAAGTTGTTTGTTCACAAACGGAAGAACAACTTTATGTGTAACCGATACAGGAAAAATAAAGCTGGTTTTTGACGGTGAAGAAATGGATGTTAAAGCGAACAATGCTATTGAAATAAACGGAAAAGATATTTATTTTTATGACGACAGTTTGCAGGTTAAGATTACAGGTTCTTCTGTGCTGTTCAAATCGGAAACAGAAGATGTTATTATAATTGAAGAAATTTGTCTTCTGAAAAACAGCAACAGTATAATCAAAGAATATACTGTTGAAAATAAGAAAAAATCAGAAGAAATCCGAATCAGGCTGTCTGAAATAATAACCGTATCCCCGGAAGAAGAACTGTATTACAACGGCGGATTTGAAGACGGAAACAGCAAAACAGATATTATAATATCGGCAGGGGAGAAAAAGAAATTTGTTTTTGCTTTTTCTTTTGATACTTCCGAAGATGATGTGATTAATACGACCGAACTGATAAAAAACCGGAAAGCTGTAATGAAAAGAGCATTAAATCCGTTTTATGTTAATGAGTATCAAAGGGCATTGTCAGAAAAATTTCTTTTTGATATTATAATCGGGAGAAAGAAAGAATACAGTATGCCGTCGAGTTTCGCAATAAAATCAGATTATCCGATTATTTTATCCGAAATCAACAACAACGACAGTCTCGAATCCGTGAAACAGCTTGTTATTTTTAATAAAGTTTTACGAAGCAGCGGAATAAACAACACTCTTGTTATCCTTAATAATATGTCCGATAATGAAAAAAACGCTCTTTTACAGACGATACAAACATTTATGCATGAAGAAGGATGCGATTTGATGCTTGAAATCGGCGGAGGAGTGTTTGTTTTTAATGAAAAATCGTTCAATAAATCCGATATAGAAAAATTAAAGCAAATCAGTGCAGCTGTAATCTGCAAACAGACACGTTTATTAAACGCCGATTTGTAAAGGTAAAAAGCTTTACAAAACCAGTTTGAATTATTTGCATCATAAGAGAAATCTTTATATATCAACAAAAATAAATTTTGATAACAGCTCAGAAAAGTACACGCCTTGTAAAGTTAATCAACTTTACAAGGCGTGGTGCTTTGGTAAAAAACATATTCAAAAAGTCGCTTAAAGGATGACTTTAAAACATAGATAAACACACTCTATTTACAGCTGAAACGTGATAAAACACGTGTTATTATTCTCAATTAGAAAATAATTTCAAAAATTGGATTTAAATCATTGTTTTGTAAAGCCTTATACCCTTACAAGATTGAAGAGAATCAATCTAAAATGCTGATTTAGAATAATAATTGTCTCTTGTATTTGAAAAAGACTATACATTAAATATATATTTGTCTTGTGGCGGTTTTTTTGCAGTTTTTTCGGCATTAAAAAAAAGAGAAATTTATCAGCGTTTCGTAAAGTATAAGAGCTTTACAAGTTTTTGTTCAAAGTATATGCGGATACTACAATTTACATGCTATTTGACCGATTGTCACTTTGCCTAATTTTTTATTTATCTGCTTGTTCAATATTAACAAATTATTAAATCATTTTTGAAAATCGTTGACTTTGATGCGGAATTTAGGTATAGTTATTATGACCATATAGTGGTTTTGTGTCTGCACATGCGTATATATAATTATGTATTTGCCGGGGCAGAACTGCAATGGATAAAAAATTCTGTGATTCTGGCTATCGATTGCGCCGGTAACGGCGTTACCCGGCGTAGCGAAATCATTAAGGAGGTTGGTCAGAAGCATCGCTCAGGCTGATGCACAACAAAATTATTTATCCAAGCTTTACTATTGTTCAAAATTTTTTGGAGGTGTACAATTTGAAAAAGTCAATCCGCATTCTTTCAATCCTTATGGCTTTTGTAATGCTTCTCGGTAGCTTTTCAGTTATGGGTAGCGCTTACAAGGAGTATAAGGGCGAAGCAATCAAAGACAGCTACGATAACATTGACAAGCCCGTTTTTGACCTTGAGCAGTATGCATCAATGGGTCTTGACGAAGTTGACCGTATGCTGGCAAAAGAGCAGATAGAGCTTGACCTTTTCGGTCTTCTTTATCTTGACCTCACAAGCATTAACGCTACAATTTACAGCGTTGAACAGTTCATCGAAACCGGTGACGTTCTTCTTGATATGCTTGGAGATCTTAAGACTCTTCCCTCTATCGTTGCTCCTGTTATGGGAAGCCGCAGACATGAAACTCTGGACACTCAGATTATCTACAATCTGCTTGATATGGTTGCAGGTCTCAGAACTATAGCTCAGAAGTATGTTCTCGGTACTGTTGATGCAGGTCTCCTTAACGGCCTTATCTCAGACTATATTTTCAATGTAAGAGAACTTGCTATCGGTTTGGTTTATGAATTGACAGTTGAAGGCGATAAAGCTGAATTCGATTACATGGACGAAATGAGCCTCGACAAAGTTCCTGATAAGTATAAGGATAACAATAACGGTATCCTCAACCTTGGTCAGCAGCTTCTTGTTGAGCTTGCACTCGGTGAATGGAAGCAGATCGACGATTTGCTTGACAACAAGTGCAGCGTTATTATGAAGGGCAGCTATGCATGGAAAGATGCAGCAGGCAATGATGTTGCTGATCAGGCAATCAATACCACTGCTTATGACTACTATGCATGGGTTCATCCCAAGGATTGGGTAACAGTTGGTCTCGGCGGTGCAAGAAGAGTTGCAGCCGGTTCGGCAGCTCCTGCAGCTGATGTAGGCGTTGTTGATATCACAACCAACAACTCAGGTTATGTATTTATTGAAGCTCTTATGCAGCAGGCATATAACTATCTCCTCGTTCCCGTTATCACAAGAGACACAGTTAACTGGGTTCTTGGGCTCTGCGGTTACTCATTTGATGAGTCAAAGACACAGAGAACAAAGTGGGATGAAGCATCACAGACATGGATCGATAATACTGATTACGATCCCGATTATCATGGCTATATTGCAAATGAAGCTGATCTCACAAAGATTGCTGAGCTCTTCAAGCACGAAGCTCTTGCAAGCGGCGATTCAAGAATGAGAAAAGTTACTATCCCCGCAGGCGAAACTCTTGTTGACAACTTCAACACAATCCTCGGCGATTTTGCTAAAGAAGTTGTTGTTGGAACATACACAAGAATAGATGAAGATACACAGAAAGAAGTAACTCTTGGTTGGAACTGGGACTATGAAGGCGGCAACGCAAAGCTCTTCCATAACATTGCTGAGCTTGGTAAGTTTGTTGTTTTCGTAACAGACGACCTCTTCTTCAACAAGAGATCAGAAATTCCTTCTGCTGCAGAAATCGCAGCAATGGATAACGATCAGGCGATCGTTGCTCTTGTTATGAGAGAAATCCTCAACAACTCAGTTGACTATCTCTATATTGATGATTCATATGTAACAGTTGCTGACGTTGGTTACAAGGCTGTTGAACAGCTTGCATATCAGGATATTCCTCAGCTCACATACACCAAGCCTGTAAGATCTAACTTTGCTTCAGACGCAGCATACTATGAAGCAGTTGTTATTAAGATGATTGACATCCTCGGTGACATTGCTGTTTATAACCTTAATCCCGGTCTCGATGTTAACATGGATGACAACAAGGACAGAGATCCCCTCAATAATACCGGTCTTCTCCAGTATCAGGGTGATGAAGGCAGCTATGAAGCTACTCTCACAAAGGTAGCACATTGGGCAATAACAACTTATGCACCCGTTCTTAGTCACCTCGGATTAAATTCAGCTGATAAGGAAGAACCCACAGCTGATGAAGTGTGGGAGGACCTCGACACTATCATCAATTCTCTTATCCCCATCAAGGGTGAAGGTGCATGGATCGCAGAAGAAATTGCAGGCGACGGCACTGAAATCGTTTCAAAGAAATTTATCTTTGACCATATTCTCCAGCCTCTCTACTGCCTTGATGCAACAAACTTTGCAACAATCTTTGCAAGAAATGAAGGCGGCGCATTTGATACAATGAACGGTGTTGCAATCATCGTTGACATTCTTGAAAATGTATTTGACCTTCTCTTCCCCGGCGTATTCCCGAATGTAAGCACACTTGATGCTTTTGTTCAGAACGATGTTCTTGCAGACATGGTATTCGACCTTATCGGTACACTCGGTGCTTCATACTTCGTAAACTCATCAAATCAGAATACTGAAGGCAGAGGCAAATATATTGCAGCAACAGCTCTTCCTGTTGTTTGCTTGGCTCTCGGTCTCAGCGACGACCAGGAATTCGAAGAGATGGAAATCTATCTTCCCGAAATCCTTGCTGAAGAAAAGGATGATGAGGGCAACAAGATTGCTCCCACATTCCAGATTTTCAACGGTTCAAGCGGTATCAATACCGGTTATACAGATAAGTACGGCAACTTCACACAGGATAAGCTTTACAACTATGTTGTTAAAACTGTTAATATCTATGACTACAACGCAGCAGGTGTTAACACCGGTGCTCTTACAGTTTCAGGTATCCAGGCAGGTTCAGAGCTTTCCGGTGGTGAAAGTGTAAACGTAACAATCAACGGTAAACTTACTCCCGGTAACCTTATCGAATTTGCTATCACCTATATCGTTCAGGGTGAAGACGGCGAATCAATTACAGCGGAAAGAGATGCTAACGGTAACATTATTAATGAAATTATCCTTTCCAAGAACATGTACGCATATGTTGGTAATGTAGCTGAAGACGATGATGCTATCGAAGTTGAAATCGATGCAGGCAACGGACGCAAGATCAGATACGAAGCTGTTACATACCTTGACGGTGGCGATGATCTTGATGATTTCGACGGCAAGATGATCCGCGTTATTGACCTTAACGACGAAGGTAAGACAACTGGCACAGCAACAGTAACAGGCGTTTCAGGTGCTCCCTTCGCAACAGTTAATCCCGATGCAGGTGCTATCACCACAGCTCTTGAAGGTAAGGGCGGTACATACTTCCTTACTCCCTTCGGAACAGCTGTTAAGGGTGTAGACGATGAAGGCAACAACATTTACTATGAGAGATTCGAATACATCTATGCAACAGATGAAAACGGTGACATCAAGTATGATGAAGTAACAGGCGAACCTATCATCGCAACCGATGCAGCAGGTAACAAGCTCAACAACGGCGGCGTTGAAGACGGCGTTTATAACATTGCAGCAACAGTTAATGTTGCAGGCACAAATGTAAATGTTCCCCTTGCAATTCACCTTTATGACGACTTCGGTCTTGAATCAGCTTTCAACAGAGCTGTTGCAGCAAACCGTCAGAAGTCAAACTATAATACAAAAGAATTCGAAGGTATTGCTTCCGAAATTTATGACGAATATATCCTTCTCCTTAAGGATATCGCTAAGTTCGTTCTTAAGCCCAAGACCTCAAATTCATTCCAGAGCGACATTGCAGCTACTGAAGCAGGTTATAAGAATAAGTACGAACAGTACAAAAAAGCTCTCGATGCAAAGATCGAAGAACTTGAATTCTACGCACTTAACTCAGGTACAGATGCTCTTAAGAAGGCTTATAACTTAAAGAGCAGCCTCAACTACGAGATCAGATACGATGATGAAGGCTATCCCTACAAATATGATTATAAGTACTACGAAGATGAGTATGTATTCTTCGGTATACGCGACTTTGCTCCTCATACCTATGTAAGATATAGGGATGCAAGAGGCCGTGTTTCTGATCTCATCAGTTCACAGGAAGTTTTCGTAATGGCTCCCTTCGATGATGTTGACATCTATGGTGAGGGCTATGAACCTTCACAGGAAGAAAAAGACGCACGTGCAGCAAGTATCGCAGCTTACAATGAAGCTGTTGAAAATCTCGGCGTTATTGGTTCAATCGAATCACTCTACGCTATCCACATGATCAAACTCACAGGCGACCGTCTCATTCCTCTTGAGGCAAACAAGTCAAAGCTTGAAATCGTATACGATGACTGCGGTAATGCAATTGCAGCAGGCACAGAAGGCCAGTACACAGCAGATTCGCTCGAAGCATATCAGCACGCTGAAGCATTCGCAGAGGAAGTTCTTGCTGATGATTATGCTAATCCTTCAATGGTTAATACTGCAACAACAGAACTTGTTTACACATGGAAGCGCCTTGAAGTATGCGCTGACTACACAAGACTTAACACCGCTATTGCAGCAGCAGAAGCAACTGTTGATGCAAACGGCGAGGATGCAGAAGCTCAGACAGCATTTACAAAGGAAACCTACGGTCCCTTCATTGCAGCTTACTTAGAAGCAGTAAATGTTGACAAAAACCTCGGTGCATCCGATAATGATTACCTCAAC
>JAZSDF010000113.1:0-6436 GCA_045531035.1 Acutalibacteraceae bacterium
TGTAATCTCTCGCTTTCGTATTACTGAATAAACTTTTCTTTAGTATATGAAATTTATTTAATTCCCGGAGTTCTGAGAATACCTGTTGTTCGAAGAACATACTCATAACTCCAATTTATTCCGTCACTTCTCCATGCACCCGGACCATGCCATTTTTCTTTTACATTTACAAGGTGGAGCGGCCCGAAGGAGTTGTAGCGGTGCGTATAAAGTTTAATACCGACTTCATGTTCACCATCAGAAATACCATTGATTTCAAGAGTATATGGCGGATAAATAATCTCACCTTTGTTTTCACCGTCAATACTCACTTCAATAAGTGCACCCATATAGTCATTTGCAGTAACTGTGAGACTACCGTTTTTCACCTCAGTCTTCATTTTATATGTTACTGCTCCTGAATAGAAAGGAAGTCCTTGATTGATAAGAGAACCGAATGTTATTCTTTCAGGCAATGTGGTTATTGTTGCAAATGAACCTGTTACTCTGACACCGAAATCACCCAAAACGAACATATTTTCAAGGTTTGCGGTTTCACCGAAGGGAAGAGTAATTTCGAGGACATTTTCACCCTTTACGATGTTGCCAAGTTTCATCCTGCCAATTGAAATATCAACATAAAAGCCTTTTTCCCTTTCGGTGATTTTCTTGCCGTTGAAGGTTATTTCTGCGATGTCTGCGTCTTCAAGAGCAAGAACTGCACCAGTATAATCAATTTCACTCCAGAACGTAAATTTAAGTTTTACTTTATGATCTTTAGGAAGCTTTCCGAGTGCCCACGGCTGAACAACACGGTTACCTCTTTTTTTCATTCCCAGACGCTCTCTTACAAGATTGTCAAGACGAAGTATTTCTTCTTTGGGTGAATAGTCCTTATCATCGTCAATTTTCCACTCAGCCATATCAAGTACAAGAACATTTTCTTCAGAAAGCTCGTACTCGCACAGTGTACCGGGCATTTCGCCAGCTTTTTCGGGAATGTGTTGTGTTTCATTAGAATCGCTCTTACCATAGGTGAGCTTAAGAAGAATTGAATCATAACCGAAAATATGATATCGGATAATTGTCTTTCCTTCTCTGTATTCTGCTTTAATGGGATACACTTCACCGTTTTCGGTGTTATATATTTGAGGAGAAAATGTACCATTCAGAATAATCTGGATATCGTTGCCATCATCTATTTGCTTATTATCCGGTTCTTTTGAGCAACAAATGAAAAGCCATCTGCAATCAGTGTCTTGTCTGAGCTGATAAATATAATTGTCCGTAAGTCTGCCGTCAGCGTATCTTATTGTGAGAGTTCTTACATCGTGGAGTGCAGTAAGAAGCGATGCACGGGAGAAATCAATGTTTTCACTCTCTTCAAAGAGTGATTTTACACAGTCACAAGGCACGACCTCAACAAGAGAGGGTGCATCGCCCATAAATATAAGTTTACCACCATTATCGCGGAACTGCTGAAGTCTTTCAACAGTTGTTTTTCTTAAGGTTTCACAGCCGGGTACAATAATTGCATCGTATTCCATTTCACCAACCTTGAGAGGTGCAGAGCCTTCCTTACAAAGAGAAGGAAGAAGTGATTCTGAAATAAAGTTAAAATCAATACTGCCTTCAAGAAGCCATTTTGTAACATTTTGAAATCTTTCATCAAGGCTTTCTCTGAATACTGCAGATTTATCATTAGGCCCCCAATGAAGCCAGAAACTCTCAACGGGATGAATTACACCAACCTTTACAACAGGCTTGCCACGTGTAAGTGCAGTGTTAACTCTTGCAAAATGGTCTTCAATAAGATTGTATTTTTTGTGCCAAGGAGACTGATAATGTATCGAAGCGGGGTAATCTCTTTTCGCTTCGCCTTTCATAGCGTACCACGAAAGATGAGGAACACGTATTGTGACGCCAAGACAAGCCTGCCAGTCACCCTGATGCTTGTATGTTCTGAAATCACAGTCCCATGTGGTAACGCCGTAAAGCTCTGAGAGCATACCTTCATAACCGTACTGATGAACAGCAGACTGTGTCTGCTTTGCGGTGGTGAATTCGTGACGGTTGCAAAGCATATCGATGCCGGGAAGTCTGAAGCTTCTGTATGAACGCATTGCCTCGCCAAGTGCTGCAGTCTGTGAATGTAGTGTAGGCTCTTCCATCATATGTCCTGTAAGAGCAATTCCATTTTCTTTGCACCATCCTCCGACAGTATCAGCGAATGAACTTGCAAAAAGTTCTGCAATAAAATCATGATATCTGTAACGGTGCAGAGATGGAGCAGAGCCGGGCTTATCCCAGAACACTTCGGGAAGAGTGTCGAAAATATCCTCCCCGTACATTTCTTTATAGAGCTCAGGAACCTTATCAGTCCAGGGCATTGTGATATCCGTTTTATCAAATGAATTATTGAGAACTCTTTTTCTTGTAAACTGAGGCTCATCGGTAAAAATAGCGGGAATGGTTTTATCAAATTCATCACCCACTTTTGCTTTATATTTTTCGTGTGTGACTTCAATAAACTTTTTAATAGCCTCGCAGTTTAAGGTGTCAATATATGTCTGATTGTTATACCAGTTAGAAGGATTTTGTAATTCAAGAAAGGCGTACCATTTTGTGCCCTCTGCTTTTTCATCTTCACCTATTCTTTTATAGGAAGAGAGAAATCCTTCACTGTCAAGAACTATATCGTAGCAGGCAATAGGGTTTTCTTTTTCGTTTCCCCAATAGTCATCATAGCCACTGCATTCTTTTTCTTTGAAGGGAGTGAAAAGAAGACATCTTCCTCTGTATTTTTTATCTCTTGTCACAAGTCCGCCTGCAGCTCCTGAAGGATATCTGTCTTCATCGTAAAGCCAAGCAAGCATTTCTTCCTTCTTTGCCTTACAAACACTGTCTTTGATAAGCACCATATATTCTTCACTCAGGTACTCGTTTTCAAGACCTGTCCTTACGTGAAGATGAAAACCACCAAACCCCATTTCTTTGAATATATCAATTTGTCGGCATAATTCTTTTTCTGTAAGATATGAGTTAAGAGCCCAGAATGGTGTTCCTCTGTATTCTGATGTAGGACTTCTGAAAAGCTCTTCCTTTAATGTTTTTTCGATACTCTTTTTGTATAGCATATGTTCACCTCTTGCGTGTGAGAATTTATTTCAGAGTAAATTCAGCATTATTGTCCGAAAAGCCTTTATTGTTTCCGATAGTATCAAGAAGCATGCATCTTAAATCAATCTTTTCACCGTTTTTACTGAGCTTAGGTTCAATCTTTTTAAGCACAAATGAAAATCTATTGAGAATGCCTGAAATGAAATTATACACAGGTGTACCCTCGATATGAGGACCGTCACCAAGAAATATCCCAACTCCAACTTCACCAACAAGCTCTGCTAATTTTTTGTTTTTAAGAGCTTTGTCATTATTTATAAAAAGCAGACGTTCAACAGTTCCCACAGTGATTTTATCGAAACGTTTTCTACCAAAAGATTTTAAATGTTTAACAATTCCTTGTCCGCCACTGAGAGCGCCACGAACACGTGCGATAATTGCGTTTTCAAAATGCTTGTGAAAATATTCCTGCGCAGTAAGACCTTTTAAATCCCAACCAAAGTCTTCAACATCAATTGTTTCAACCTTCAGCACAGAGTTTTCGTCTATTGTTATTTTTCTGTATTTTGCAGGACTGCCTACAAGACAGGCAGTGCAAACATCAATCAGTCTGTTGCCCTTTTCGGTATAAAACTCATTTATGCTCTGGATGTGCATATGTCCTGTTAAAATAAGCTCTATTCCGTTATCTGCAAGGAAGGTCGCAACCCTTCTCCAGTCCTTAATTCTTGCATCTCCAACTAAGTCGAAAGCCGGTACAGATGGAATAATAGGATAATGGCATATTGCAAAAACAGAGCAGTTATCTGCCTTTGCTTTGTCAATCTGTTCTTTTGCCCAAGACATAAGTCTTTCGTCCATTGCTCCTTTTGGCTGAGCCTTACTGTCACAGCATATCGCCAGCATTCTTACACCTTCGGTAATTTCAGCAACATAGGAATGTGTTGGTTCATCAAGTGCAATAGCATCGTCATAACCGAAATCACGGTACATCTCACACAAATCATTGAAATCTGTACCTTCAACAGGAACACGACCATCACCTTTTAATACATAAGCGGAATCATTATAATCATGACCTGCGGTTATAACAAAAATCCTTTTACCGCTTTCTTTAAGCTTGTAAAGCTCTCTGATAAAGCTATTGTGACTTTCTTTTTCACCGTTCTTTGTAAGGTCACCCGGAATTATAATAATATCAGTTTCTTTGTCTTCGCTGATGCGTGCAAAGGTGGATTTTACAATTGCACTGCTTTCCTTTACAAAGTACTGTTCAGTAAGCATATTTTTTTCAAATGCTTTTCCTTCAGCACCTAATTTATTTTCAAAATAATGGGTATCGGTTACAAGATAAAAACTGACAGGCTTCATTTTTCTCCGTCCTTTGTTACAAAATGCATATAACTACTTATTTAAATTGTAAAATATCAAAACGCGATTGTCAATAAATTGTTTATATTTACAAATCTTATTGTTTTGAAACTATTTTTATGTTAATATTAACTAAACCATATTTTAGGAGATGATATGATGTTAAAATCCAAAAAGACATCTGCTACTGAAATTCCGCAGAATGCTCTCATTCACGGTGAGGGCAAATACATTTCAAAATTTGAGTATTTCTGCGTAATGCTCTCAAGAATCGGTGGTATGTTCGGAACAACTCTTACAGGCTCTCTTGCGGCAGCTTTCCTGCACGAACTTTATTACGGTCCTGTGGGAGTTAATGCTGAACAAATTGCAGATATTCTTGCCGTTCAGACTACACTTACCACTGTTTTAGGTGTAGTAATTGGTGTTATTTCCGGCGTTATTATTCAGAACTGGAAAACCCGTTGGGGCAGATACCGTCATTGGTATATCATATGCCTTATTCCCATATTCACCCTTACCGCGTTATACTTTTATGTTCCCGAGGGCTGGACTGTTGAGCAGATGACGCTTTTCCGTTATGGTATAGCTTGCTGTCAGACTGTGTTCAACGCCTTCAATAACGCAGGTCAGAATATTGTTCAGGTTATCTCTCCAAACCATAAGGAAAAGAAAACTGTTGCAACAATATGGCAGTTATCTTATTATATCGGATACGGTGCGGCTTATCTCGGCACATTTGTTTACGGTATTTTCAGCGATGACAAAAACCAAATGTATATGACTCTTGCAATTGTTGCCGCTACCGTTACTGCGTTCGGTAATCTTATGTGTGGCCTTTTCTGCAAAGAAAGAATTGAGCTTCCTAAGAAAAAGAAGGTAAAGGTAACAAAAGCCGTTTTCTCTCTTTTCAAATACAAAAATTACCGCGCATACCATGCAATCCAATGGTCCCATACTTTTGCTATGCTTGGTAAGATGTCAACATATCTTGCTGCTATCACAGTCGGCTCCTCAAAGAACCTTTTACTTACTCTTCCCACAGCAA
The DNA here is from genome assembly GCA_045531035.1 of Acutalibacteraceae bacterium. Classification (GTDB taxonomy): domain Bacteria; phylum Bacillota; class Clostridia; order Oscillospirales; family Acutalibacteraceae; genus CAG-177. The sequence continues at coordinate 5,519 of JAZSDF010000113.1, forward strand.
TTGGTACCGTTGTTGGTAATCTTATTACAACAAAGCTTTCAAAGAAATACGAGCCAACCAAGCTTCTTAAAATCTGCGGACCGTATTCTATTATCTCGGCAGGTATTCTTTTTGGTATCTGTTTTATTGAAGCACAGTTTGACATTATGTTCTTTAGTGGCTGGAACAGTATTTTCTTCTATGTTTTCTATTTCATTTTCGGCGTAGGTATTGGTATTCAGGAGCTTTCAACCTCACACCTTAATGTTGAGTTCTATGATTATCTTGAATGGGAAACAGGAGAGAGAATGGAGGCTATTCAGGGTATTGTACCGGGCTGGGTTCAAACTGCTCTTAATTACTTGAAGGAAATTGCTATTCCGTTTATGATTGCATGGGCAGGTTATCAGTCCTCTGCAGAAGGTGACCTTGTTGCTACAATGCAGGCTCAACCTACATATCTTAAAACATGCTTGTGGCTTCTTGCATTCCTTGTCTTCGGTTATGCTTTGGCCAATGTTCTTAAGTCTCTTATCCTTAAATTCTTCTATGATATAGAAGGTGAAAAGAAAGAGCAGATGTATCGTGACCTTGAAAAAATGCGTGAAGAACGCCATAAGGAAAACGAAACTGCTTAAAGATTATTGTTGTCATTGAGTTTTAAAAGCAGAAATAATTAAAGATGTTAGAACACATAAAAACAGGAAATTAAATTACCACTTCCGTTTCTTTAAAAATATAAAAACAATTAGTCAACCGAGAAAGGTCGGCTAATTGTTTTTTGTTTTAATACTATGTATAAAATGACAACTAGAATAAAATAGCTTTTTACTTCCCACAGAAAGCCATATAACGAGAGTTGTGGTAAGAGAGGAGAAACTAACCACCAAAGATGTTGTGCGTTTATTTTAGCCTTTCTTTCCTTTTGTTGATATAAAA
>JAZSDF010000099.1:0-4495 GCA_045531035.1 Acutalibacteraceae bacterium
TTGTCACGAAATAAGCGACGATAAGATCCGTCAGAATAAGAAACGGAGACATCAGCAGGCTTATCGGAACAACAGTTTTGTCCCATTTAGTAATGGTTTTGAATATAAAGAACATATTACTGAAAAAAGAATGTTTCTTTGTCTTGGGTTCTTTGCTCATTGTATCACCTCATTTCATCGGCATTATACCAAAAAAGCAACCTTTTGGGGTTGCTTTTGCACGAACGGTTATTTCTTTTGCACGAATGGTAACATTATTTCAGTTCCGAACACTCCGTCCTCAAACTGACGGTTAACAAAGCCATTATATTTATCGGCAATTCTGTCAACTCTCATAAGTCCAAAGCCGTGATTTTCACCCTTTGATGATTTATATGCCTTACCTCTTTTAATGGGAGTGCCAATCATTGAGTTAGTAACGTTTATGTAAAGCTGCTGCTTAAAAAGTCCGATATAAACACGAATAAATCTCTGCGTTTTATCCTCAATCTTTTCGCAAGCTTCCATTGCATTGTCGAGCAGATTGCCGATGATAACGCAAAGTTCAACATCGTTGACACTGCATTCTTCGGGGATGGTAGCAGTAACCTCATAGGGGATATTTCTTGCTTTGCAGAGAGCAAGCTTACTGTTAAGAATAGCATCCGCCATAACGTTGCCGGTTTTGACAACCGTATCAACCGTGTTAAGGTCAACCGTAAGTTCGCCGAGATAGTTACCGAGTTCGGTAAGATTTCCCATTTCAAGTGATGCACGCATAACCTGAATGTGATTTTTATAATCGTGACGCCAGCCTCGCATTGTTTTGTAAATGTTCTGAACTTCTTCGCAATGCTTTGTGATAAGGTCGTTCTGATATTCAGCAATACGCTTGTCCGTAAAGTTGCGGATATATCTTCTTGTGAAAACAACCGCCAGAACTATTACAAGCAAAACACCTGCAACCGCTGCGGCAATAATCCAATAATTCATTGACTGATACCTCTGTAAAAATTGATGAAAGCCAAATTGACATCATTATACATTCGCCTTGAAACAGGAATGCTTTTGCCGTTATCGAAGACTACATCTGTTTTCGTAATTCTTGAAATATGCTGAAGATTTGCTATGTATGAACGGTGGCATTGAGCGAAACTCTCATCAAGCATTTTGGCAATATCCGAAATCGGGAGCTTAACATTGTGCTCACCGTTTTCGCAAGCAACACAGCTTGAATGTCCGAAGGCTTCAACATAAATTATGTCTTTCAAATTTACTTTGAGGCTCTCGTTATCAACCGAAAGCAGAACGAATTTCTCTTCTTTTTTCAGGTTGTCGCAAGCCTTTGAAAGAACCTCAAAAAGCTTTTCTTTCTCAACGGGTTTAATCAGATAATGAAGCGCCGAAACATCGTAACCCCGTGAAATGTAATCGGGGAAACCGGTTATGAAAACAATCTGCATACTGCTGTTCGTTTCACGGATTTTCTCGGCAAGCTCAATGCCATCCATTGCCTTCATCTGAATGTCAAGCAGAAGAATATCGAAGTTTTTATCTTCCTCATACTTGAAAAGAAACGCTTCCGCACTCGCAAAACCCGAAATGTTTACGGCGGTTTTGGTCGTCTTTGCCCACTCCTGCGTGAGCGATGTCAGATATTCAATTTCAATCAGTTCATCATCGCACACGGCAATATTGAGCATAGCAGTTGTTCCTTTCGTTGAGATAATATAATTTTAGTTGCAAACGGAATAAATGTCAATGATAGATTATCTTATACCCAACTTGTGTTACTATCAGTTCATTTGATATATAGAAAAAATTGAAATATAATTGGTTGAGTATATCAACAAATTTATATGTTTTAACAAAAATCAAGAGGATTAGCATTACACTAATCCTCTTGACCCTATAATTACTTAATCAGTTTATTACATATCCTGTTTTGCGAAGACGGCTGATAGCATCTTGTATTCTACTATCTGAATATTTTTCTCCTTTAATTTTTTTAACACCATTTTGAATTTTTGAAGCATCTTTTGAAGAGATAATATACACATATAATGCTGTCGCAAGAAGTTCCAATTCGCTTGCCGTTTCTGCTCCAAACTCATTAATAATAGCCGTTACGGTATCGTTCTCAAACTTTTTGCAAGAAGTTTTATCTTTTACTGAAATGTTGTGTTCCATTTGCGTATATTCGATATTAAGAATACCGTCATCGTTAAGTTCTCTAATCGTGTAGTCAAGATCTGTGCTGTACGGTCCATAAAAATGAATACCATAATCACAGCCTAAATTAATTCCTTTTGCTTCTATGAGAAAAACGATTTTTTGCAATGTCTTTTTACAAGGGGCGCCTTTTTTAATTGTGATTTGATCAACAATACTAACAATTGCATCTCTATTAACCATAATTCTATTCCTCCATTATTCTTCTAAAAACACTAAAATTAACTCTTAATTTTCTGAATACGGTCAACGGCAGATTTTGCAATACTCTTATGAGCATATATTCTTTTTATGCTAATGGGTTTAATGAGTGACGAAAGAATTATAGAAACATCCATAATATCTTGGGTTTCTCCAGTCTTTTCGTCTATTATAATAATTCCTTTACCGCTATCATCGTTTCTGGCAAACAATACCGGGGTTAGTTTATGTGCATATTTATCAATGCTGTCTGTTAAAATCAATTCACCAAATTCTCCTTCTAACATATTGGTGATAATTTTAAAATTCATTTGCTCAGGTTTTCCTGAGTGAGCATTTGATTCATATATACACGACATAATTTGACGACATTTGAATTTTTGTAATTCTTCATCTGTAGATTCAGCAATTACTTGAAGAACCTTATTATCATCCCATTTAAGATATTCATTAATATCGCTTGGATATTTTGAATTTGGGAGTATTCTTCTCAAACAGTCAACCAACTTAATATCAAGATATCTTCTTGTTTTGTGAAAATACACCTGAATAAACATAAAATATCTTGCCAAAACGAATTCTTCAAGTGCTTGAAGACCACCTTTTTCTATTGCTAACTGAAGAATTCCATCAGTTTTATAAACTGTCAAAGTGGAAATAAATCGTTCGAGATCGTAATTACCATATGATACGCCGCAATAAAGAGAATCTCTTAAAAGATAGTCCATTTTGTCGCAATCAAGCTCACTATCCATGAAGCTTTTTAAAAACATAAAATCCGGCATAATATATTTCTCGTTAACAATATCTTTACCATCATATATCAGCCAAATTAATTCAGGAGAAATTTCATATTGATCTCCATACTTTGATTTGAAATCTTCGCCAATTTTATTTATGAAATCTGCAATTTCTGTTTCGAATAAAATACTCTTTGTGTAGTCCTCATGCTCTTTTCCTTCTTCAAATAATTCCTCTGAAGCATGAGAAAAAGGAGCATGCCCTAAATCATGAGTTAAACCAATAAGCCTTAATATTTGACGATACCAAAGAATTTTTGTTTCATTTTCTTTTGGGTCTTCACTGAAAAGATTTTTTGTTTTTCTAACTACGGAATCAAAAGCTCTTGAAACTAAATGCATAACTCCGATAGAGTGACCAAATCGTGTATGTTCAGCTCCATGGTATACCAAGTATGTAGTAGCTAATTGTCGGATATTTCTTAATCTTTGAAAAGGAGAGGAATTAATTATTTCCAGCTCAAGATCAGACACTTCTATAAATCCGTGAATAGGATCTCTAAACTGATACAAAAACTCACCTCCATATAAAATAACATATTAAACCTATTATACAAATATATTTTAACACCCTTGTATTAAAAAGTCAATTGCAGATTTAATACAAGAGTGTTGTTGATAAAAGTGAATTTATATTATACCATTTTAAAATAATTCAACGCATCAACGATTGCCTCTTCTTTTTCTTTGGGGCATTGCGGAATGCGGGAGTCGGGAGTCTTAGGCTTATTGTATGCCTCGCCGACTTCGATGCCGTATTTGCGTTTTTTTTGGGAAATATAGAGCGTTGAGACCTTCAAGCCGTACTTTTTCAGCACATAATCCTTAATTTGGTCATAGGTTGCTTTGCCGTCATTTATCGATATATCAAGCTTTGTCAGGTCAAGATTGATGTTGATAACATCATCGGGCGGAAGTTTGACTAAAGAAACAACCGTCTCGACTGTTGTATCTTTGTCCCAACGCAGACCAATGATTTCTTCACCCTCGTAATAGATCGGAAATTTAAAGTGAATGCTCTTTAAAAATCTACCGCTCGGGAGCACATCTTCATAGATTTCAATCGAGTCAATAAAGCTGTTCATAAACTGCTTCTTTTCCTTATCTGTAAATTTATCATAAAGCTGGTCAAAATACAAGAGATATTTATAAACATTATCACCCGAGATTTTTCGTTGAACGATAGCGTTGATTTTGGCTTCGATTTCAGCAATCTCACTTTCAATGCTGTCAATTTCTTCGTAAAGATTGTCCATTCGAATCTGCATATCTTTATATTTTCT
>JAZSDF010000086.1:0-4704 GCA_045531035.1 Acutalibacteraceae bacterium
AAATTATAATTCTGACCATCTTTTTTGTCAAGAATAGTGTTGGACAGAAGTTGATCGTTAACAAAAAGTTTACAATTAAATCTTTGAATTTTATATAAAAAATATCCGTTGCCTCAAATGAAACAACGGACATTATTTCGGTTAGCTGCAACGCAACGCAAGGGTAAAACCCTTGTTTAAAATCTTTGATTTTTCATCAGCGGAGCTGCGCACTTTACATTCCGTCAGGATATGTATAGAAGTGCGCCCTTCGGAAATATATTAGTCTTTCTCAAACACTTTTGCATTTAAAATCAACACTTTTGCACAATCGGCGAAAACGGTTGACAAATTTGTTTTGTATTGTTAGAATATAGAAAAATTTTAAAGAAAGGCAGGTGGACAGAATGACAATGTATTATGTGAATTATTTAAAATCGTATATGAAATCAGATGTTATTTTGTCCGCAATATAGCTGTATTTATATAGAGATAATTTTGCGACTCCTCTGATTTTCATATCAGGGGAGTTTTTTTGTTTGGAGAGATTACAATGATAACATTAAGAATAACAACAATTGAAGATGTTAATGCTTTAACAGCTATTCAGCAAAACGCCTTTCTGCCGCTTTACGAAAAGTATCACGATGCAGGTAATCCGTACCTGAGAGATGAAAGAGATATACTTTGCAGATTAAACAATCCGAAGTTTCTGTATTTAACAATTCTTTTTGACGAGAAAATTGTCGGCGGTATTTTATACAGAATCAAGGGCTCAACACCGTTTGTAAAAAATCTTCGTTGGGGCAAATATTATCTCGGAAGAGTATATATTTCACCCGAATATCAGAACAAGGGTATTGCAACAGAGGCGATATTACAATCGGAGAAATTTTTGAAAAAACCGAAAAAATTATATGTTGACTTTCCTGAAGATCTGGACAAAAACAGAAAGTGCTACACCAAGTGTGGCTATAAAGATACAGGCAAGAGGCTTGAAGTTGAGCCGGGATTGATTCTTGCCTGTTTTGAAAAAAGAATTTGAATTGTGAGGATAATATGAAAATCTGTATTTGTGACGATGACTGTTTTACCGTCAGAGAAATCAGGAATCTGCTCGAACCTTTCCGTACCGAAGACGACGGTTTTGACATTTCTGATTTCTCCTGCGGCGAAGATTTGATTGAATTTTATAAGAACGGCGGATGCTTTGATATTGTGTTCATCGACATTGAGATGGGCGGTATCAACGGCGTTGAAGCCGCCGAAATCATAAGAGAATTTGCGCCCGAAACAATCATAATTTTTGTTTCGAGCCATTCAAGTTACATATTCGATGCGTTCAGAATTGAGGCGCTGCATTTTCTTGTGAAGCCGATTAAGGAAAAAGAATTCAGCGAAGTTTTCACAAGAGCGATGAAGAAATATACCGCAACAAATGCGAGCGTTATTCTGAAATGGGAAAGCGTGCGAAACAAAATCTCCATTAATAAAATAAGCTATGTTGAGGGTTACCGCAGACATCTGACCGTGCATACCGCAAGCGATGTTTATGAGGCTGTCGGTAAAATTTCGGAGATATACGAAATTTTGAAACCGCACGGATTTGTGCGTGTTCATCAGGGGTTCATCGTTAATATGAACTACATAAAAAGCTTCGATGCAAACGAGGTTGAACTGACCGACGGTTCAAAAGTTGCCGTCAGCGTTCGGAAGAAGCAGGAAGCATTGAAGGCGTACGATATTTTTATTAGAAAGTGGGGCTGGTGAAATGGTAAGAATAATTTCACATTTCCTTTTTGCTTGCTTTGAAATTTTTGCAGTAGAAGTTTTATTCTCTGCCGTTGCAAAAAAGAGGCTTGAAAGAAAATTCCATATTCTTGTTATGTCAGCAGCAATTGTTCTGAACACTCTTTCGTCTTATTTTCTTACCGGAACAGGCTTGACTTTGCTTATTATGAGCACGGTTATTGCTCTCGCATTCGGCTTGTCATACAAAGTAAAACCGTTTTTCGCAATAATCGGCGGTGTTGTTTATACAATCGTAGCAGGTGCTTCCGAAATGATTGCGGTTCTTCTAACCGGATTTATATTAGGCGAAGAAACACTCAGCTTTATGGAAAACGATTATATATTTGCAGGAATGGGTTTTATCTGCAAGTTTATTGCGTTTATCATAACTTATTTCATATCGAAGAAAATCGGAAAGATGGATTTAGGTGTTTCCAAAGGACAGTCAGTACTTCTTTTTATCCAGCCGATTGCAACCGTTTTTGTTACGCTTGTAATTTATAAATGTACATACGAGGTTCGCAGTATTCCGACATTTTTATATGCTGCTGTTGCGGTTTTGATGATTGCATCAAATCTCGTTACCCTCTTTCTTATTTACAGACAAAAGGACTATGTTGAATCGAAGGCAAAGCTTGGCTTTGCCAATGAACAAATTAAAAATCAGCTCGCTCACTACGAGGAGCTTTATCGCTACCAGAGCGAAATCCGCACTTTCAGACATGATATTAAAAACAAATTGCTCTCCGTTTCGGGACTTCTCGCAGACGGTCAGACTCAGTCTGCCATTGATGCAATAAAGGGCGAAGTGGATTTTCTTGACGAAGCAAACAACGGTGTTATAAACTCGGGCAATCCCGCAGTTGATGCCGTTCTTCAGTCCAAGCTCGCCATTGCCGAAAGCAAGGGAATAACACTCGATTATTCGGTTAAGATTTCGGATAAAATCAACGTTGATCTGCTTGAGCTCGGCGTGCTTATCGGCAATGCACTTGACAATGCGATTGAAGCCGCAGAGGGTCTCGGAAACTCTGCGGAGAAAACGATTTTTGCAAGCATCATCACGATGGGCGGCAGAATTGTTGTTTCCGTTGAGAATCCCGTTGAAGCGCAGGTTGACACAAAGCATATCGGCACGGCAAAAACCGATAAGCTCAACCACGGCTACGGACTCAAGAGCATAAAAACGATTGCACAGAAATATGACGGCGATGTTTTCGTTTCCTGCGAGGGAAATATTTTTTCAACGAGCATCAACATCTGCAACACTTTTGAACATTAAATCCACACTATTGCAGAGCGTATTTCAATCGTTTGATTTTTAATTTATATTATTACTGAAGCGGCGGAGGCAAGGCTTTCGCCGCTGTTTTTATCGCTAAAAGGAGGTAGATAAAATGAAATACTATTCAATCGTTGCTTTGATTTCTGCGGTTGTTCATTTCGCACTCGGAATTTCAATTTGCCGCAAAAAGCTCAAAGCCTTCGTTAACATAATGTGTAAAAATTCCGAAAGATATAAAATTCTCGGCGGATATTTCATTGCCATAGGCTTGGTTATGCTCAGCTGTGCCGTTGCGGCGCTTCGGGAATCAACGGGCGCATTTATTTATCTTGTTATTTGCGCCGTTATCGTTTCAATAATCATTTCACTTATCAGGAGGGAAAGCGAGTGAAGAAAAAATATAATTATTTCAGTAACCTTAAATTTATGCTGAAAGAGCATTGGGGTTTTGATAAATCCTATGTGATTATGCAAATCGGTCTGACCCCGCTGGGCGCAGTAAGCTCGGTTGTGGCGGCATATCTGCCGAAAATCGTCCTCGACTGCGTTGAAAACAAAACACCAGCATCGGAGCTTCTTTTCAAAGTCGGTATTCTTTCTGCTTTGCTCATTATGTTCGGATACCTGAATAACGTTATGTATAACAAAAGCTATCAGGGACGAATGCTCGCAAGGGATATTATGCTCCACAGACTTATCTGCAACAAAGTTATGAGCATGGACTATAACAACTATACTTACAACGAAACCCGTGTTCTGCGTGAAAAAGCGTGGAACGCAATTCACGGCTGGGACGGAAGCGTTGCAAGATTTATTGAGCTTAACGCAACTGTCGCTTCGTCTGCTTTCGGTTTCACGGCATTCACGGCAATCATCGTTGAATGCAATCCGTGGTTTATACCCATTCTCATTCTCTGCTACGGCATCAGTATGGCAGGCTGGCTGATTTTCAACAAATGGAAAGAAAAAATGAAGGACAAGGTTGCCGAAATCTTTCTTCGTCTGCACTACGTCACCTACCGTTCAAAGGATTTTTCAAATGCAAAGGATGTCCGTATTTATAATATGTCCGACTTCCTTATGAGAAAAATAGACAAGCACCTTGACGATGCGACATGGTGGAACATCAAAAGGAACAACGGTCACTACTTCAACTGCATGCTTGAAGATGTTTTCAAATTCGGCGTAAGCCTTGGCGCATATATCTATCTCATTTATCTCAAACTCAATTCCGAGATGACGCTCGGCGATTTTTCTCTCTATTTCGGTGCGATAACGGGATTCGGTCAGTGGCTTGCAAAGCTTGTTGACTCAATTTCGGAAATCATTTCGGGCGCACACAATGTCAGTGATTTCAGAGAATTCCTTGATATTGAGGATAAAATGAACACCAAAGAGGGTGAAAAACTGCCGTCAGGCAAGGATTTACCCTGCGAAATCGAGCTTAAAAATCTTACTTTTTCTTACGACGAAGCCAAAAAGCCTTCGGTTGATAACCTTTCGCTCAGAATAAACAAGGGCGAGAGAATTGCGATTGTCGGCGTTAACGGTGCAGGCAAATCAACGCTTGTTAAACTCATCTGCGGTCTGTTTATTCCGAAAGAGGGTCAGATTCTCATTAACGGCATCGACAGCCGACTTTTCAACCG
>JAZSDF010000142.1:0-8761 GCA_045531035.1 Acutalibacteraceae bacterium
GCAATGTCACGGTATGGGGCAGGGTATTCTCCCTTGATATGCGTGACACCCGTGACGGTAAGAGAAAGATAATAAATTTCAACATAACCGATAAGACAAGCTCCTACACCGTCAAGATATTTGAAGCCGTTCAGAATTGCGAACAGCTTGTTGATAATATTTCCGACGGCAAGGTTGTTATGCTCAGAGGTCATGTTGAATATGACGACTATATAAAGACCTATTGCATAAAGGCAAATTCGGTTATGATAATCGAAGAAATCGAAGAAGGCGATACCGCCGAAGAAAAGCGCGTTGAGCTTCATATGCACAGCAATATGTCTGCAATGGACGGAATGACTGCCGCATCAAAGCTTGTTGCAAGAGCTGCGAAATGGGGACATAAGGCTGTTGCGATAACCGACCACGGCGTTGTTCAGGCATATCCCGAAGCGGCTGCTGCGGCAAAGAAAAACGGCATAAAGGTTATCTACGGCATGGAGGGTTACTATGTTGACGACTCCGTGAAGATTGTAACGGGTAATGCAGATATGCCCATAAGCGGAACATTCATCGTTTTCGATGTTGAAACAACGGGTCTTCGCACCGACAGAGTGCGCCTTACCGAAATCGGTGCTGTAAAATATGTTGACGGCGCCGAAAGAGGAAGATTCCAGACCTTCGTTGACCCCGAATGCCCCATCCCGAGAAAGATTACCGAGCTTACGGGCATTGATAACCGCATGGTTTCCGGTGCACCGAAAGAAGCAGAGGCTGTAAAGAAATTCTTTGAATTCTGCGGTGACGGCGTTCTCGTTGCTCATAATGCAACCTTTGATACCAATGTTTTAAGACACACCTGCCGAAGAAACGGCATTGAATATAACTATACCCATATCGACACCCTTGTTATGGCGCAGAGCCTTATCGAGGGCATAAAGAATTATAAGCTTGATTCACTCTCAAAGTTTTTCAAGCTTCCCGATTTTGACCACCACAGAGCAGACGAGGATGCAGGTGCGCTTGCAGGAATTTTTGAAAAGCTTCTTGAACTCTGCAAGAGCAGGGGCGTTGAGAATGTCAACGAAATCAACGAAAAAATTCCTCTCAACATCAAAAGACTGCCTACCTACCACATTATTCTTCTTGCAAAGAATAAAGTAGGATTGAAGCATCTTTATCAGCTTATTTCAAAATCAAATCTTGAATATTACTACCGCCATCCGAGAATTCCGAAGAGCGAGCTTCTTGCCCACAAGGAAGGTCTTATCGTCGGCAGTGCCTGCGAAGCGGGTCAGCTTTATCAGGCGATATTTACGGGCAGACCCAAGGAGGATTTGCTCGGGCTTGCAAGCATTTATGATTATCTTGAAATCCAGCCCAACGGCAACAACGCATTCATGCTCCGTGAAGGAATGGTTGAGTCGGAGGGGGAGCTTAACGAGATAAACAGAACGATAATCCACCTTGCGGACGAGCTTGGCATTCCCGTTGTTGCAACGGGTGACGTTCATTTCCTTGAAGAAACCGACAGCATTTTCAGAGAAATTCTCATGGCGGGTCAGGGCTTTAAGGACGCTTCCGAGCAGGCACCTCTTTATCTTCGCACAACTCAGAATATGCTTAATGAATTTGCATATCTCGGCGAGGATACCGCATACGAGGTTGTTGTTAAAAATCCCAATCTCATTGCCGATATGTGCGAGGAAATCAAGCCTATTCCCGACGGCACATATCCGCCCAAAATCGAGGGTGCGGACGATGAACTGCGCAAAATCTGTAACGAAAGAATGGAGGCTTATTACGGTTCTCCGCTTCCCGAATATATCAGAGAACGACTTGAAAAAGAGCTTGATTCAATTATCAAAAACGGTTTCGGCGTTCTTTATATCATTGCGCAGAAGCTTGTGTGGAACTCTATGGAAAACGGCTACTACGTCGGTTCGAGAGGTTCGGTAGGCTCATCGTTTGTTGCTTTTGCGGCAGGTATCTCCGAGGTTAACCCTCTTGTTCCTCACTATATCTGCGAGGACTGTAAGCACAGCGAATTTTTCTATAAGGGCGAATACGGTTCGGGCTATGATATGCCCCCGAAGGATTGTCCCGTTTGCGGCAAACCCATGCACCGTGACGGACATGATATTCCGTTTGAAACCTTCCTCGGTTTCTACGGCGATAAACAGCCCGATATCGACCTTAACTTCTCGGGTGAATATCAGTTCTATGCCCACCGTTATACTGAAGAGCTTTTCGGTAAGTCACATGTTTTCAAAGCGGGTACAATCGGTACTCTTGCCGATAAAACCGCATTCGGATTTGTTAAAAAATGGATGGAAGAAAAAGGAATTACGGTTTCTCCCGCCGAGGTTGAGCGTCTTGTTCAGGGCTGCGTCGGTGTTAAGAGAACAACGGGTCAGCATCCCGGCGGCATGGTTGTTGTGCCTGCCGATATGGATGCCGAGGACTTCACTCCCATTCAGCACCCCGCCGACGATGCGGATTCAATCCACAGAACAACGCACTTCGACTTCCATTCGCTTCACGATACCATTCTTAAGCTCGACAACCTCGGCCATGATGTTCCCACACTTTATAAGCATCTCGAGGATATGACGGGCACAAATGTAATGCAGATTGATATCTGTGACCCGAAGCTTTATGAGCTTCTCACTTCTCCCGAACCCCTTGGAGTTACTGCGGAGGATATCGACTGCGAAACGGGAACGCTTTCGCTTCCCGAACTCGGCACTCCGTTTGTCCGTCAGATGCTCATGGAATCAAAGCCGAAGAATTTCTCGGACATGCTTCAGGTATCGGGTCTTTCCCACGGTACCGACGTTTGGATAGGCAATGCGCAGGACCTTATCAAAAACGGAACCTGCACCATTTCCGAGGTTATCGGTACCCGTGACAACATCATGGTTTACCTTATCAACAAGGGTGTTGAAAAAGGCATGGCGTTCAAAATTATGGAAATTGTCAGAAAGGGCAAGGCAACTTCGCTTCTGACCGATGAACATAAAAAAGAAATGCTCGACCACGGTGTTCCGCAGTGGTATCTTGATTCATGTATGAAGATTAAATATATGTTCCCCAAGGCACATGCCGCCGCTTACGTAAGTGCTGCGATGCGTCTTGCATGGTATAAGCTTTACAAACCCGTTGAATACTATGCAACATATATGACTGTCCGCGGTGAAGATATTGATACAGCTTCAGTTCTCAAGGGAAGGGCTGCTGTCAGAGAAAAAATGGATGAAATCAGCAAAAAAATGCTTATGAAGCAGGCAACGGCAAAGGAAGAAGGCACATTCACCTCGCTTCAGGTTATCAATGAAATGATGGCGAGAGGTGTTGAAATTCTCCCCATTGATATTTATAAATCCACTGCGAACAGATATATTATTGAGGACGGGAAAATCCGTCTGCCGTTCTCGGCAATCGCTGGCTGCGGAGGCAGGGCTGCCGAAGGTCTTGAAAATGCAAGAAACGACGGCGGCGGAGAATTCCTTTCAATTGAAGATTTCCAGATGCGCTCAGGTGCATCAAAAACGATTATTGCGGCACTTGAGGAAGGCGGAGCATTTGACTCGCTTCCCAAGTCAACACAGTTAAGTTTCTTCTAAATGAATTTTGAAACGGAGGTGAGGCATATATGAAGAAAAAAATTCCTCTTCGCCAGCGTACATGGTACAAGCTTGATAATGCGGCAAAGGTTTTTCCGGGGCAAGATTCTTCCTCATGGTCGAATGTTTTCAGGCTTTCTGCAACGCTGACCGAAAAAATAGACCCCAAGCTGCTTGAGAAGGCGGTCTGCATGGTTATGCCTCGCTTTCCGACCTTTGACGTAAGGATGCGTGCGGGATTTTTCTGGCATTATCTTGAGAAAAATCCTTACGGCGCGCCTCCCGTTCTTCCCGACATAGCAAATCCGTGCCAACGTTTTAAACGGAAGGAGAACAACGGATATCTTTTCAAGGTTTATTATTATGAAAACCGTATTTCCGTTGAATTTTATCATTCCGTTACGGACGGCTACGGCGGTTCGTGTTTCTTTATGACGCTTGTTGCGGTTTATCTTCGCCTGACGGGAAAGGATATCCCGTGCGGTGATACGGTGTTTGATATAAATGAAAAACCGAAGCCCGAGGAGGCTGAGGATTCATATTCGAAAAACTGCAACTCAAATGCGAAGGCAAAAAGGATGCAGAAGTTTGCCTATCATTTCAGAAGCGAACGCTTACCGAAGCACTTCTTAAGCGTTACAACGGGATATATTCCCGTTTCCGTTATAAAAGAAAAAGCAAAAGAGCACAACGTAACCGTAACGGAATATCTTGCGGCAATTCTTCTTTTCACGATGTATAACCTTCAGAAAGTGGAAAACAGAAGAAAAGAAAAACCTGTAGGAATTCAGATTCCGGTAAATTTGAGAGGCTTTTTCGGTAGCACGACTCTTCGCAATTTCATGCTGTGCTACACCTTCCAGATTGACCCTAATATGGGTGAATACACACTTCCCGAAATAATAAAGCAGCTTTCGCTGTATCTTCGTTTTGTCAATAACGAAAAAGAGCTTCAGGCGATGATGAAGGGCAATATGGGAATTGAAAAAAATCCGCTGATGAGAATTGTTCCCTCTGTGCTCAAGGATTTCGGAGTGAACGTTGTATATAAAATTGCGGGCGAAAAGCAGACCAGCTGTCTGATTACCAATGTCGGAGTACTCAGAGCGCCCAAGGAAATGGAGCCTTATATTGAAAAGCTCTGCCTTGTCACGGGACCCGCAATGATAAACGGAGCAAGGTGCGGAGTGCTTTCGTATAATGATACGCTTGCTTTTAATTTTTCAAATATTTACAAAGACCCCGTTATTCAGAGAGAGTTTTTCACAACGCTGATAAAACTCGGAATACCCGTTAAATTAGAAAGTAACAGACACCTTATAATGGGAGGTGAGCGCTGATGTCATATTGCGTAAACTGCGGAGTTGAGCTTGAAAAGGGATGTCCAGAATGTCCTCTTTGTGATACTCCTGTTATAAACCCCAAGGAGAAACCTGTTGAAAACAAAAAATTTGTTTATCCCGAAACGATAAATATTCCCAAATCAGTGAGCAAAAAATATTGGGTTTTCCTCATATCCATGATTATGCTTATCCCGAATCTTGTTATGCTGATTCTCAATTCATTGTTTTTCGAAAGCCATGTTATCCCTTATATTTCGGGGGGATTTTTTGTTGCGTGGATATGGTTCCTTTTTCCGCTTTTATGGAAAAAAATTATGCCCATGCTTCTTCTTGCGATAGATGCACTTGCACTTTTATTTTATCTTTATACTTTTAAAATCCTCGGAGATGATTCCGGTTGGTTTGCTCAGGTTGCCATGCCCGTTGTCATTGTGATGTGGGCGCTCGGTAACGGATTTATTTTTCTTTTTAAAAAGACAAAAAGAAAATCCGTGAGAACAGCCGCTGTTCTCGGTGCAATAAACATCATGAGTTTTGTGATAGAAATATGTCTTAATATGTTCTATCTCGGCAGACTGCAGATACCTGTTTCTGTTGTTGTAACTGCATGTTGCGTTTCGCTTATGGTATTCTTTATTGTTCTTGCAAAAAGCAAAAGACTCAACGAATGGGTCAGCAGAAAATTCTTTATGTAATATTGTTATTTAATCTTTAGGAAAGGAAGTATACGATATGAAAAAAATAACAGCAGCCATTCTTGGTTTGGCAGGTGCGGCAGCTGCAGCAACAGCGGTAAAAGCTGCCCGTTATGTGCCCGAAAACAAGGACTACGGTGTTCCGACTCAGGAAAATGTTGATGCAAAGAGATGTCAGGAACATCTCTCGAAGGCACTTGCTATTCCCACAATCAGCTATCCCGATAAATCAAAGATTGATTTTACTCAGTTTGATAAGTTTCACGCATTTCTTGAGGAAGCATTTCCTCTCACTCATAAAAATCTGAAAAAAGAGGTTATTCAGGAAGCAAGCCTTATCTATCATTGGAAAGGTACGAGAGACGACCTTGACCCCATCGCTCTTCTTGCCCATCAGGATGTTGTTCCCATTTCTGAAGGCACTGAGCAGGATTGGACTTACGACCCCTTCAGCGGTCACAATGACGGCGAATTTATCTGGGGCAGAGGTGCTCTCGACATGAAAAACCACCTTATCGGTGTCATGGATGCTGTTGAAACGCTTCTTGAAGAAGGCTTTCAGCCTGAAAGAGATGTCTATCTTCTTTTCGGTCAGGATGAAGAGGTTGTTGCTTCAGAGGACGGTGGTGCAAAAAATATAATGCGCACTCTCAAGGAAAGAGGAATTCATCTTGACTGTGTTCTTGATGAAGGCGGTGCAATTATTCCCGTAAATGTCAAGGGAATACTCAACAACAAAGAGCTTGTAGGTATAGGTATTGCTGAAAAGGGATATACAGACTTTGAAATCACCGTCAATGCAAAGGGCGGTCATTCCTCACAGCCTCCCGTTCACTCGGGTCTCGGACATCTCGCAAACGTAATAAAAGATCTTGAAAACAATCAGTTCAAAGCGGAGCTTCTTCCTTTTGTTAAGGAACTTTTCACGGATATAGGTAAAAACTGCACATATCCTGCAAGACTTGTTATGTGCAACCTCAATCTTCTCTATCCCGCACTCAAATTCGGCATGACAAAGATTCCCGTTGCCGCCTGTCTTGTAAGAACAACAACAGCCGTTACAATGGCACAGGGCAGTCCTGCTGCAAATGTTCTTCCCCAGAAATCAAGCGTTACCGTTAATTTCAGACAGATGCCCGGTACAACCGTCGAAGATGTTGAAAAGCATATCCGTAAGGTTTGCAGAAACAAGGATATCGAAGTTAAAGTGCTTAAGGCAAAGGAAGCTTCGAAATTCTCACCCACAGATTCAAGAGCTTTTAACATCATCAAGGAAATCTGCATGCAGGATAATAAGGACAGCATAGTTGCACCCTATCTTGTTATGGGCGGCACCGATGCTTGCTACTATGAACCTATCTGCGAGAATATTTACCGCTATGCTCCTTATAAGGTAAGCGTAGGACTTCTCCGCTGTACTCACGGCACAAACGAAAGAATTCCCGTTGAGGCGATTGCACCCGCAGTTTCATTTTTCAAGAGATATATCAGAAAGGCGTCTGCCGAATAATATGAAAATTTTAATTGCGCCCGACAGCTTCAAAGGTACTCTTACCTCAAACGAAGTCTGTGACATAATCGGGCAGGCTTTTGCCGATACAATTAAAAATCTGAAAATAACAAAGCTCCCTGCTGCCGACGGCGGCGAGGGGCTTTGCGCCTGTTTGGAGGGGATTGTCGGCGGGGAAATGATAAAAACTGAGGTCTGCGGAGTTTTTGGAGATAAAATGAACGCAGGATATCTCATGCTGAAGGATAATACTGCTGTTATAGAAATGGCGGTTTGTGCGGGATTACCTTTGGCGGGAGATAACAAAAATCCTGAAAAAGCAACAACCTATGGCGTGGGCGAGCTTATTGTTCATGCAGTGAATAAGGGCGCAGAAAAAATTCTTCTCGGTCTCGGCGGAAGTGCAACCAATGACGGCGGTTTCGGTATGGCATCGGCACTCGGCTATGAGTTTACCGATAAAAACGGTGAAGCTTTTATCCCGACAGGCGAAAATCTGCACAGATTAAAACATATAATTAAGCCAAAAAATCCGATTGATATACCTGTAACTGCGGCATGCGATGTTGAAAATCCTCTTTACGGTGAAAACGGTGCGGCTTATGTTTTCGCACCTCAAAAAGGTGCTGACCCTGAAATGGTAAAACGTCTCGATTACGGACTTCGCCATGCGGCTGATATAATAAAAACCGATTTAGAGATTCCTGTTTCCGATAAAAAAGGCTCGGGTGCGGCGGGCGGTATGGGTGCAGGCGCGGTTGCGTTTCTCGGTGCAGAGCTGAAAAAAGGCATTGATATTCTTCTTGATGCCGCCGAATTTGATAAAAAAGCCGCCGATGCTGATTTGATAATAACGGGTGAAGGCAGACTTGATTATCAAAGCGTTAACGGCAAGGTCATTTCGGGAATTGCTGAAAGAGCAACAAAACACGAAAAAACTGTAATTGCAATCTGCGGAAGCAGGGGAGAAGGTGCGGAAAACATCATATCCCTTGGCGTGGAAAGGCTTTATTTTTCAACCGAATCGGAAAAACCTTTCTCCGAAATCGTTAAAACCTGCCGTGAAGATTTATATAATATTTCTGTTAAGGCAGCAAATGACTGTCTTGAAATTTTTCACAAATTATGATATTATAAATAAAAAAAGGAGGACAAAACCATGAAAAAAACATTAAGTATTATTATGTCCGCAATTCTTATTATTTCGGTATTTTCGCTTAATGCGTTTGCCGCAAACACAAAAACAGAAACTCTTCTCGATAAGCTCAACACCTCAAAAGAGGTTGCAGTAACTCTTACTGCAGGCGACATTCCTCTTTTCGGTGCAAATTCCGATGCAACCGATACAATTTATATCAAGGGCGACAAGGCTGCATATGAATACAATGCAGGCTTCATCAATGCAAGACTTGTTCTTGACGGTGATGAAATTACTGCGTTTCTTCCTGTTTTCCCCTATATTCATGTAAAGCTTGACAGTGAGGCGCTCGGTTCGGTTGATATCTGGGGACTTATCAAAGAGGCAACAAACATAACTCTCGGCGTTCTCAACTATGTCGGAAGCTATGAAGAAGAGCTTGATGGCAAAACATATTATGTTGAGGAATT
>JAZSDF010000056.1:0-7081 GCA_045531035.1 Acutalibacteraceae bacterium
ATAAAATGACAACTAGAATAAAATAGCTTTTTACTTCCCACAGAAAGCCATATAACGAGAGTTGTGGTAAGAGAGGAGAAACTAACCACCAAAGATGTTGTGCGTTTATTTTAGCCTTTCTTTCCTTTTGTTGATATAAAATATTTTACTGCATAAGTCAAAGAATAGGGAGCTGACCAAAATCAACTCCCTATGTTATATTTTTTAGTTCGATAAATTGCAATTTGTCGAATTGTTGTTAATACTGTATCGCATGAAAAATTTGTGCTTAAAAACAGGAGCTTGCGCACTTTTTAATGAGTACTTAACCACCATTCGGTGTAGGCATCGGGGTAATTGGTTTTGAATCCGGTTACGCCCAAGTCGCATATCTGCTGCCACCATTCCGGGTAATCGCCAAGATTTGAAAACACCTTGATTCCCATAGACTCAAACATATCCACGTCCTCTTTGGTAAATGCCTCGTTATTGAGACCGACTTCCCAGAGGTCGGAGCGTTTAACGAAATCCATTGTCTTTTCATTGATAAAACGGATATTCGCACCGAAACGCAGTCCCTTCGGCTTACCGACTTTACGGTAATGCTCCTGTATTTCTTCGAGCACCTCCCAATCGCCTGACATGAAAATGTACCTTGAAACATTTGTCGACTTTGCAAGAATTTCATCCATACGCGGACACATACCCTTACATTTAAATTCGACCTCAACGCTGATATCGTAATCAACGGTTGATAACCATGCATCAAATTCCGGGAAGGTGATCATATGGGTCACTCTGTCTTCAATGTAATCCGGCGGCGTAATCATACGTCTGCCTCCGTAATGCTCTGTCCAAGGATATGGAGGATATTTAAGTTTGAGTGAATTGCGGTACGGTATATCGTATTTCTTAATCTGCTCAGCTGTCATATCTTTGAGAAAAGCATCACGATAACGTTCATGTGTCATATACCCCATATTATCGTTGTGAGTTATAATGATTTCTCCATCTCCGCACAGCTGGATATCCATCTCAATACCCTCAAGGCCTAGCTCGGCAGCTTTTTTGAACGCTTCCAAAGAATTTTCGGGAGCGAACTGTGTAACTCCCGTGTGTGCGAATCTCATAGGTATTCCGCAATACTCTTTTTTCATTATTGTAACCTCCGTATATTATTAGGCTGCTAAATAAACCGGGATTTATTGAGTTGCTTATAACTGTATTAACCTATAACAGCGACAGCTTGACCTGCTGTTAAATTGAGTGATATTTTTTTATCTTCAACCGTAACGTCACAGAAATATTCATTACCGTTTTCGGTGATGTTATAAACCTTTGCTTTATCAAATTCAGCATCGGGAATATTCCATTCTCCGTCTTTTCCGTTTTCGGAATAGGCAATAAAGATTTTGTTATCTTCAGTCAAAGGCAGAATAACATCATTTTCTTTTTTCAGAACAACACCGTTTTTAGTTATTGAGAGATCCTCTGCCCTTGAAACAACTCCGTCCGAGAAATTAACGGTATATTTCTTTTCATATTCTGCATCGGGATTTTCCGTGTATCCGAGTCTCTTATAACGGTTAAGGTAAATATACGGCACATGATAAGTGCAGAAATCCTTAATGAATGCGGCAGCCCAGTCAGCAGGATCATTTCCGTATTTTCTCCAGATTTCTTCACCGTGCATTGTGCCGTAGAATACAGGCATCAATGCTTTGTCATTAAGATGACCGCTGTAAAGTGACGGCGGAATTTCTATACATTCATTCATACTTACCTGAGAAGTCCACCATGTTGCGGGAATTTTACCGAGAGTTCTGATAGGAACACTCTCCCATGGAATTTCCGTCATATCTTCACCCGCCTCGGCATACATTTTGCGGTTGGGATTTGTTATTGATTCATTACGGAAATGTGATTCACGGAAAGTGAATTCACTCGTAATCTCAACACCTTTTTCAAACATATAATCAAGCATTGCGTTTCTTGCTTCGTCCTGTTCCTCGATATAAGTTTTAGGATTAAGGCTTTCTGCAAGACAGAAATTATCAAGATGTATGGTACCTGCTTCTGCAGCGGGAATAACCTCAAGAAAACGATCAAACAATCTTTTGAAAATTCCGCTTTCCCATAACTGTTTATATGAAGTTTTATAGCAATTACGGTTATTGAGAATCTGCAGTACTGCAGGCTTGCCGTTAATATCATTACATAAGGAATCCGTAGCTTCAAGCTCGTAAAATATACCGTCTTCCTTTACTGCATCTGACACATTAACATGCACACTTATAACCGTATTGTATTTTTTGGCTTGCTCATAAAGCCACATAAAGCTGTCACGGGCTGTTTCATCCTGCTCACGCTTGAGATATTCATTCACAACATCCATTTCAGGCCAGCAATCATCGTGACCGAGTCCCTGCCAACCTACAAGATAAATAATTTTCTGAATTCCCTGTGTGATTTTATCCACAGCCTTTATGATTTCAAGAGCCTGTTCAAAAGTTATGTATACATTTGAACGGTTGTTATCAAAATCAGGGTCTGCAAGATACATTTTCATCCATAACGTCTTGGAATAATCGTATTTGAATTTATACTGATTCATCATTTAACCTCCGATGATGACCTTTTCAATTTATTGTTTAACTTTTTCCTTTATTTTCTTTGTCTTTTTCGGTGCGGAAACAATTTTCTGGAGTTCTGACGGGTCTTCGTCAACAATTTCACCTGCAGCTCTGCGCTTGAGAACATCCATAATGTGAGCGTGCTTTTCGTCCGTGAAATCCCACATTAACAGGTACGGAATTGTCATAAGCACATATCCGACAAGGTCAAAGCCAAGACCGATAATCATACACTGAACTCTTATATCACTCATATAAAGTACATCCCAATCAGACGTGAATCCGACACGGTAGAACATAAGCGGAATAATGAGAGAAACGAGAGTTGTGATGGGTGTTGTAAACCAAGTGATGATTTTCTGATATTCCTCAAGTCTTTCACCTGAAATATACATCTGATAGTCGGTGACTCGGATATGGGTGTCGCTCTGTGCGAGACTGACTGCAGATTCGAGAATATTGCTCAGGAACATTGCAATATAGATTGCAACACCGCAAAGAATATGTGTATTGCCGAGGAAAAGGATAGCAAGAATGTACACACCGTTTCTTATTGCACAAACAATGTACTTGAAAATTATCAGCTGTTTGAACTGGAATCGTTTTCTTATCCACGGAGCAAGAAATTCTCCGGGATTTCCTGAAATTTTATAAAGTATTTCACAAAGTGAGAAGATAAGTCCCGTTTCACGCCAGGTATAAATAAGAAGAATTGTCTTCATGTTAAGCATACCGTTGCCCAATGAATCGAGGAGTTCTGCCATTTTTGTTATCCACAGATATCTGTTTTTGAAGATACCCGAAACGCAGTGCCAGAACGAAAGATATTCCCTGTTTTCAATGGGAGGCATCGGAATTCTTTCTTTGATATTGCGAAGTCCTATGAACATAACTCCTGATGAAGCCACGAAGAATATGGGAAGCAGATATCTGAACATTCCGATATCCTTAATACCGTCAAGGAACATAGCACCTGCAAGTGTCGGAAGAATAACGTTTACTATATTCTGAACAAAATGGCTGATTTTTACAGGGAATGCACGGACAAACAGTCTTTCTTGTGCGTTGGGGCTGATATTATCTGCAACAGAATGTGTGAAACCGACATAATTGAATATTGTATAAAGCTGGAAAAGAAGATAAAGAGTCCATACTCTGTCTGTGAGAGGAAGCTCGTAAAGCGGAAGCGTACAGATAAGCACTACAACAATGAGACACTGAATGACATTTGCGTAGGCAAAGATTTTGTATCTGCCGAGCTTTTTGAGTAGCTTTTTTCTGATAAGAATATTTCTGAATCCACTCCAACCGTTTGTGAGAAAATGCGCACCGAAGATTTTAAAAACGTTGAAGCTGTTGATACCTTTCCAACGGGTATCTATGATGTTGGCAACGCCGTCGGGAAGAATAAAGGAGAAATCAAATATAAGCATCAGTAAACCTAAAACAGCAAAGGTCAGATACACTGCATTATATTTACGTTCAATTCTTTTGGGAAGAAAACCTAAATTTGCATCAACACCCATATTAAGAAGATTCCAGAAATAGGTTGATGCGATAAAGAAAACGTTTATTGCACTGAAAGTGAGAAGTGGAATTTCGTAGTAATATGCAATAAGGTAACAACCTGTGCCAAAGGAAAGAAAACTCTGGAGATATTTAAGGGTGTAGTCACCGCCGATTGCG
Source organism: Acutalibacteraceae bacterium (assembly GCA_045531035.1). Taxonomy (GTDB): domain Bacteria; phylum Bacillota; class Clostridia; order Oscillospirales; family Acutalibacteraceae; genus CAG-177. Next base: position 4,299 of record JAZSDF010000056.1, read on the forward strand.
GCAAAAATTGAAAAATATTCTTTGTACGGAACGTATTTTCCCTCGGCAGGGGTGTTCCAATATTTTTTCATTTCCTGAAAGATATTCATCTTATCGTTGCTTTTTGATTTTGCCATCAGTTTTCTCCTCCTTCCGTAAGAAGCTCAGTTATTCTGAGATTTGCATTGTCGCGGGTTTTGGCGTACTGTGCCTTGGGAGCGACATAAACAACAATCTTTTTAATGTTTTTGGGAAGCCAGCTGTCACCGAAGGTTATTTGCGCTTCGTTTTGCGCTCCCATATAGAATTCCTTCAGATTAGAACAGGAATGGAAAGCAAAGCTTCCGATTTCCGTAACCGAATCGGGAATATACATAACCGGTGACATTCCCTGACAATAGCTGAATGCGTCGTTTCCGATTTTTTCAAGACCGTCGGGAAGAGTGACGAGTGATATTTTCTCACACTTAAAAAATGCCATATCGCCGATTTCTTTTAATGTTGAGGGCAATGTAATTTCGGTAAGAGCTTCGTTTTTATAGAAAGCACATTTACCGATTCTTTCAACACCCTCAGGAATTGCGTATTTACCTGTTACGTTATCTTTCATAATAGGATAAACAAGTATTTTTTTCATATCCTTTGTGTAAAGAACACCGTCAACGGAGGTGTAATACTCATTCGCCGCGTCAACCTCTATTGCCTTGAGTTCTTTGCAATAGAAAAACGAAGTTTCATCTATGTATTTAACATCCTTGCCGATATGAATAACCTCAACATATTCATCGGTATTCATTGTGAATTTGCCGACAGCTGAAACGGGCTTGGAAGTATCGGGATTATTGCCGTCTTCGTCACGTACAAAATCAATATACACTTCTTTTGTACTTGTGTTTCCGTTAAAGCCGAAAAGCACCCAACCTTCTACAGATGACGGGTTATCAAGTGCTGTCTGATATTCGTATTCAAACGGTGCTCTTGCCATTGATACGAAGGAGATAGTAACGGATGCCACAATGAATGCTATAAGCACAATTATGAACGTTGCTTTTTGCCAGGTTTTCAATTTGCTCAACCTCCAAAATTAAATTGTTAAACATATTATAATACAACAAAATGCACAAATCAATACTGATAAGTGCATTATTTTTGTGAATATTTATTTAATGAAGATTTCTCTTACTGTTGAGCAACCTGTTGTAATCTGATATATATTACCGTTTACCGTTCCTTCAAAATTTTCGTGAAGATGACCGGAGAGAATTGCCTTTATTTTTCTGCAATTAACAATGAAATCGTATGCCTCAGCAGTTGTTTCATCCTGCAATTGCTGTTCAAATCTGTGCGGTGAATAGTTTTGCATCAGATCTTCGGGAACGGACATAAGATAAGCGGGGTCGCCTTCGCTTTTTATTTCAAAATCGTAAAACTCTTTTGTGTATAGAGGCACATGAACACAAAGAATTACGGGATATTCTTTCTCTGTTTCTTTTTTTAGAAAATCGAGCTGTTCTTTTTCAAAAAGATAATATGAATTATCAATGGCTACAAAATTTACTCCGCCGATTATTCTTGAAGAACACCTTATATCATTTCTGAATATTTTCTGTACCCTTGCAAGGCTTAAGTTTCTGTAGGCAGCGTCTTCTTTTGCCTCACCCAGATAATGACTGAATTCGTGATTACCTGCACTCATAAAGATATCAACCGAGTTACAGAACTCCTCAGCTTTTTCGAAATTCAGCTCTGAAACAAAATCAATCAGATCACCTGTGTATATAATCGGTCTTTGCTCCGTCTGCACTTTTATTTTCAGGAATTCAAGGTCTGCTTCTGCAAAAGGGAAATGCAATTTTCTTTGCTCGGAGAGTGTAATTTTTCTTTCGGTTTCTCTGTTATCCGCAAAAGCAATATGAGTATCGCTTGCGTGAAGAACACAGAAAGGTTCTTTTACACCTATGTGAAGATAATTTTTTATAATTTCCATACATGGCACCTATAAATTCTTATTTGTCGAACTGATTATATCACAGATAATACGAAATTACAATCGGGCGAGGGTGTACCGCCATCACTTATTCACTCTTACTTCTTACTTATTACTTTCCCAAAAATCGACCCAATGATAGTAAAGAGTGAATAGTGAAGAGATGAAAGTAAAATCGACGAACTTCTTGTCGAAATTCGTCGATTTTTTGGCATTACTACCCACTTCTGAACCATATTTATTTACCACAAATCAGTTCTACAACTACTCTTTGAATGCAAGCCTTAAATGTCATCATATTTGTTCGTACAACTGACGCAAAATCCATTTAAAGCATCATTATCAAAAGTCAATGGGTTACCGCATCTCGGGCAATAGTTTCCTCCGCACTCATACAGTTCATCTTCTTCCATTCCGCTTAAAAATTTCGTTTGTTCAAGTTCACCCGATATAATTGATACATCGTTGAAACTATTGTCATATAGCAAATCAACAAAATCATCTACAACACGCGTAACTTGCAACTTAATAACACCTTCAAAAACATGTTCGTTTGGTGGTGATGTAATAATTTCTTTTGTATCATCATCCCTGCCCCAATAGTCACAAGAAGTAGCGGATAATGTAACTTGATACGATAATTCATATATCATTTCGATATCATTACGCTCAATTAAAGCATAATCACTTAACTCATAGTCATCTATTTCACACTCATCCAATCCTTCACTACCAATATCAGCAGACATATCGTTTATATACTCCGTTGGGTAATAAACTATCTCGTCTTGAATTCTTTCAAATGCCTTGTACTTTA
>JAZSDF010000023.1:0-21913 GCA_045531035.1 Acutalibacteraceae bacterium
GGCTGTACATCATCGGGCAGTGCGACACTTATCGAGGAATTCGAAAGCCGTCTTGCAGAAAACGGTCTTTCTGAAGAAGTAAAAATCGTTAAGACAGGCTGTTTCGGACTTTGTGCATTAGGCCCTGTCGTTATCGTATATCCCGACGGCACATTCTATTCAAGAGTTCAGAAAGAAGACGTTGCAGAAATCGTTTCTGAGCATCTTCTCAAGGGTAGAACTGTTGAGCGTCTTGTTTACTCAGACGTTGATGAAAGCGTTAAGGAAGAAGCACTTCACGTTTCTCTTAACGACACAACATTCTATAAGTCACAGAAGCGTGTAGCTCTTCGGAACTGCGGTGTTATCAATCCCGAAAGCATCGATGAGTACATCGCTATGGACGGTTATGCAGCTCTCGGTAAGGTTCTCACAGAGATGAAACCCGAAGAGGTTGTTCAGGTTGTTAAGGATTCAGGTCTCCGCGGCAGAGGCGGCGGCGGATTCCCCACAGGTCTTAAGTGGAGCTTCACCGCAGCTAACAGCGCTGATCAGAAGTATGTTGTATGTAATGCTGACGAAGGCGACCCCGGTGCATTCATGGACCGTTCAGTTCTTGAAGGCGACCCCCATTGCCTTATCGAAGCTATGACAATCTGCGGCTACGCAACAGGCGCAACCGAAGGTTATGTATATGTTCGTGCAGAGTATCCCATCGCTGTTGCACGTCTTCAGAAGGCTATTGACCAGGCAAGAGAATACGGTCTCCTCGGCAAGAACATCTTTGATTCGGGCTTTGATTTCGACCTCTTCATCCGTCTCGGCGCAGGCGCATTCGTATGCGGTGAAGAAACAGCTCTTATGACCTCAATCGAAGGTAACAGAGGTGAGCCCAGACCCAGACCTCCCTATCCCGCAGTTAAGGGTCTTTTCGGCAAACCCACAACAGAAAACAACGTTGAAACCTTTGCTAACATTCCCCAGATTATCCTCAAGGGTGCTGACTGGTTCGCATCAATGGGTACAGAAAAGTCAAAGGGCACAAAGGTATTCGCACTCGGCGGCAAGATTGTTAACACAGGTCTTGTTGAAATCCCCATGGGTACTACTCTGCGCGAAGTTATTTATGACATCGGCGGCGGTATCCCCAACGGCAAGAAGTTCAAGGCTGCACAGACAGGCGGTCCCTCCGGCGGATGTATCCCTGCAAGCCTTATCGATACAAAGATTGACTACGATAACCTCACAGCTATCGGCTGCATGATGGGTTCAGGCGGTCTTATCGTTATGGACGAAGACAACTGCATGGTTGACATTGCAAAGTTCTTCCTCGATTTCACCGTTGACGAATCCTGCGGTAAGTGTGCTACCTGCCGTAACGGTACAAAGCGCATGATGGAAATCCTTGAAAAGATTACCGACGGTAACGGTACTCTCGAAGATATTGACAAGCTTGAAGAGCTTGCATATTACATCAAGGAGAACTCACTCTGCGGTCTCGGTCAGACTGCTCCCAACCCCGTTCTCGCTACTCTTAAGTTCTTCCGTGAGGAATATATTGCTCACGTTGTTGATAAGAAGTGCCCCGCAGGCGTATGTAAGGGTCTCCTCAACTACACAATCGTTGCTGACAAGTGTAAGGGATGTACTCTTTGCTCAAGAAAGTGCCCCGTTGGTGCTATCAGCGGTACTGTTAAGAATCCCCACGTTATCGACACAACCAAGTGTATCAAGTGCGGTGCATGTATGGATTCATGTAAGTTCGGCGCAATTATCAAAGGTTAATAGAGGAGGCATACTATAATGGAAATGGTAAACATTAAAATAAACAATATGCCCCTGAGTGTTCCCAAGGGCATTACTATCCTTGAGGCTGCAAGATATGCAGGCGTGGAAATTCCCACTCTCTGCTACCTCAAGGAAATGAACGAAATCGGCGCTTGCCGTATGTGTATGGTTGAAGTAATCGGTGCTCGTTCACTCGTTGCAGCTTGCGTATTCCCCGTTAACGAGGGTATGGAAGTTTTCACAAACAGCGAAAAGGTAAGAAAGAGCCGCAAGCAGAATCTTGAGCTCGTTCTTTCAACTCACAATAAGGCTTGCCTCACTTGCGTAAGAAGCGGCAACTGCGAGCTTCAGAAGCTCTGCAAGGACTACGGCGTTGAAGACGCTCTCAAGTATGAAGGCGCATATCCCGAAGCAGGCTATGACGATTCAGCCGCTCACATGATCAGAGATAACAGCAAGTGTATCCTTTGCCGCCGCTGCGTTGCAGCTTGCGACAATCAGGCTATCAGCGTTATCGGTGCAAACGCAAGAGGTTTTGATACTCACATCGGCTCACCCTTCGAGCTTCCCCTCAACGATTTCTCATGCGTATCCTGCGGTCAGTGTATCGTTCATTGCCCCGTTGGTGCTATCTACGAGAAGGATGACACAGCAAAGGTATTCGCTGCTATCAACGACCCCGAAAAGTATGTTGTTGTTAACACAGCTCCCTCAATCAGAGTTACTCTCGGCGAAGCATTCGGCAATCCCATCGGTACAAACGTTACCGGCAAGATGGTTGCAGCTCTCCGCCGTCTCGGCTTTGACAAGGTATTCGATACAGATTTCTCCGCTGACCTCACAATTCTCGAAGAAGCAAACGAGCTTCTCGACAGAATCAACAACGGCGGAGCTCTTCCCCTCATCACATCCTGCTCACCCGGTTGGGTTAAGTACTGCGAGCACTACTATCCCGAGCAGATTGACCACCTTTCAAGCTGCAAGTCACCCCAGCAGATGTTCGGTGCAGTAACAAAGACATGGTATGCCAAGAAGATGAACCTTGACCCCAAGGATATCGTTGTTGTAAGCATTATGCCCTGTACTGCAAAGAAGTTCGAATGTGGCAGAGATGACCAGTCTGCAAGCGGTTATCCTGATGTTGACTATGCTCTCACAACCCGTGAGCTTGCAAGAATGATAGAAACCGCAGGTATCTCCTTCAACCTTCTTCCCGACGAAGAATTCGACAATCCTCTCGGCGAAGGCACAGGCGCAGGCGTTATCTTCGGCGCAACAGGCGGCGTTATGGAAGCTGCTCTCAGAACTGCTGTTGAAACTCTTACAGGCGAAGAGCTCAAGAGCCTTGACTTCACAGAAGTAAGAGGTACAGAAGGTCTTAAGGAAGCTACTTACACAGTTGCAGGCATGGAAATCAAGGTTTGCGCTGCAAGCGGACTTAAGAACGCACAGACAGTTATGGAAAAGATTAAGAACGGCACAGCTGATTATCACTTTGTTGAAATCATGGCTTGTCCCGGCGGTTGCGTAAACGGCGGCGGTCAGCCCGTTCAGCCCGCAAGCGTTCACAACTTTGTTGACCTTAAGGGTCTCAGAGGTAAGGCACTCTATGAGGCAGATAAGAATCTTCCCCTCAGAAAGAGCCACGAAAACGAAGCTGTTAAGGCAGTTTACGCTGAGTACTTCGAGAAGCCCGGCAGCCACATTGCTCACGAGGTTCTTCATACTCACTACGTTAAGCGTTCAAAGTACAGCAAGTAATTAACAAAATTGCCCCGTACCAAACGGTACGGGGCGTATTTTACATTACCGTAACATCTTCAAATTTTGCGCCGACATAATCGGCGAGGGCGGAGGGGTCGATGCCGAGCATTGCGCCCCTCACACCTGCGCTCACATAAATTTTATCAAAAAGAACTGCCGTTTCGTCGATAACCGTCGGAAACGGTTTTTTCATTCCCACGGGAGAGCATCCGCCTCGGATATAACCCGTTGTTTTGAGCAAATCCTTGACAGGAATCATCTCAACCTTCTTTTCGCCGAAGGCTTTCGCAACTTTCTTCAGGTCGAGCTCATCGCAAGCGGGTATACAGCAGACGCCGTGGCCGTTCTTTTCTCCGAAGAAAACGAGAGTTTTGAACACCTGCGTGGGGTCTTTGCCTGTTTTCCTTGCGATGCTTTCGCCTGAAAGGTCGTTTTCGTCAACGGGGTATTCCATGAGTTCAAACGGTATTTTTGCGGCTTCGAGAAGCCTCATTGCATTTGTCTTGGTCATATTATTTCTTTGAAATTCGGAATGTAAATTCAATCTTCTTATGGCTGTTAAGTCTGTATTCCTTGTGAAGATGTGCACAGCCGGGCATATCGCCGCCGACACCTCTCATTGCCGCATCAAGGCAGAGTGTGATTGAATTATCCTTAACAAGCTCATAGAGATGCTTTGCCTTATCGAGCTTTTCGGGTGTATAGTAGCCCAGATTGAAGCCGAAGGGGATATCCATTGCATCAATCTTTATTCCGAAGCCCGAAGCATCGTTAACCGAAAGCGTTCTGACGTCGGTTCTGTGGCCGTTTTCCTGCGGACGCATATATCTGTGTTCAAGCTCGGCAACGGTCATCGAGTGCTTTGCAATCTTGCCGCCTGTTTTTCTGTCAAGATATGTTTCGTGGGGACCCCTGCCGTACCATTCAACATTCTCAAGAGTGCTCTTGATGCCCATTCTCATGCCGACCTTGAGCATCGGGAGAAGCAGACCCATTGCGCTGTGCTTGACTGTAACTTCGCCTGCGGGGGAGAAGAGATAGATTGTTTCAACGCCTGCCACAAAGGGTGCAACCCAGTTGACCTTAACCTCAACGCCCGAGGGTGTTGACTGTGCCTTGACGGTGCGTGCAAAGGTCTGTGCCGTGGTGCGTTTCCACTGATAGAGGGGATGAATTCCTGCTATGGGTGCGGCAAAGTTGAGATATTCTCTGTCGTTATCGGTGAGTGCTCTGAAGAAATCGGGACGGAGAGGCGCGTTTTCTTCGATGATTTCTTCTTCGCCGTATTTAAGAGAAGAAAGTGCGCCGTTATTTATCTTTGCGGTGAAGTTTTCGCCGATAATGTTGACATTTTTGCCTCTCTGAGCAAATTTAAGGTCGCCTCTTGCAGGGGTTTTCTTTGCAGCAGGCTGTTCACGGAGAATAATCTGGCAGAAGTTGTGCTCAAAGCCTTCCTTTGCCCATGCCTTATCCTTATTGAGAACGAACGAAACGGTAAGAATTACCTCGCCGTCGGGATAATCCGCAATGTTAACGGGAAGAGCAAATTCCTTCTCTGTAAAAGGAGCAAGGATTTCATCGATTTCACCGTTTTTAACCTTATTTCCGTCAACCGTAAGGCTCCAGAGAATTCTGTAATCCTCGGTGGAAATGAAGAGGTTTTTGTTCTTTATAATAATTTTACCGTTTTTGCAATCACTGTCACATGCTTCAAGGTTTGAATAAACCTTTTTAACCTCATAATATGAGGGCTGGGGCTTTCTGTCGGCAGAAATTATGCCGTTTGCACAGAAATAATAGCTTGTTGCGCCTTCGCCGAAGTCGGCGCCGTAGAGCGATTTTTCCTGACCGTTTTCAACCTTCCGGATTGACTGGTCAACATAGTCCCAGATAAAGCCGCCGCACATATGGTCGTATTTTTCGAAGTCGTCAACATATTCCTTGAAATTGCCGAGGCTGTTTTCCATAGCGTGGGCATATTCGCAGTACATGACGGGGTGAGTTTTATATGTTTCCTCGGGAATGGGCTTATTGTCGGCTGCAAGAACATTTGCAACGTTTTCGTAGGGACTGATTTTCAGCTCCTTCTTCTGACGCATTGCCTCAACAACATATTCGACGGGATACATTCTGCTTATGAAATCGCTCTTTGTGAAGTCGAAATCTCCTTCGTAGTGAACGGGTCTTGATTTATCGAGAGCGAGAATTGCGTTCTTTTCATGCTTGAAGTTTTCGCCGTCGCCCGCCTCGTTGCCGAGCGACCAGAAGCAGACACAGGCATGGCTTCTGTCACGAAGCACCATTCTTTCCGCTCTGTCCTCAACCGCTTCCTTGAATTCAAGGTTGTCACCGGGGCAGTTTTTACGGCGGACACCGTGGCTTTCAACATCGGCTTCGTCCATAACATAGAAACCGAGCTCGTCGCACATATCATAGAAAATTTCGGCGTTGGGGTAGTGGCTTGTTCTGATAGCGTTGATATTTGCCTGCTTCATCAGATGCAAATCCTGATAGTATCTTTCAAGGGGAACTGCCCAGCCGTTGTCGGGGTCGAAATCGTGGCGGTTAACACCTTTGATGATAACCCTCTTGCCGTTCATATAGAGAACGCCGTCCTTGATTTCAACCTTCTTGAAGCCGATTTTTATGCACTTGACGGAAAGAACCTTTCTGCCCATGCGAAGTGCAAGGATGAGTTTATAGAGGTTGGGTTCTTCAGCCGACCATGCACGGATGTTTTCTTCAACAAGGCTGTAATTATAAACGGTTTTGCCGTTTTCAACACGAAGCTTTTCAACGGCAATCTTGCGGGGCTTGTCATCAACGATAAGAGCCGCTTCAAGGGTGCAGTTCTGCGCCTCTGTGTTATAATTATTGAGAGTTATTTCAAGATTGAGAACGCCGTTTTTGTATGTATCGTCGAGGGTTGCGTCTGCAAAGAAATCCCTGATGCAGAGCTTTTCTTCGGCATAAACATAAACCTCTCTGTAGATACCGCTCAGGAACCACATATCCTGGTCCTCGAGGTAAGTTCCGTCGGTATAACGGAAAACCTCAACGGTAATCTGATTTTCACCGACCTTTACATATTCCGTGATTCTGAATTCGGCGGGGGTCATTGAGCCCTGTGAATAGCCGACTCTTCTGCCGTTGATATAGAGGAAGAAGCCTGCCTTGACTGCACCGAAGTGAATGAAAATCTCCTTGCCGTCAAAGGTTTCGGGAATTTCAAAGCTGCGGCGGTAAACGCCGATTTCATTAAGGTCATGATTGATTTTGGGGATTTCATTCTTTGCGGATGAAACTGCGGCGGGAAGTGAGCTGCAAAGATAAATGGGTTTGCCGTAGCCCTTAAGCTGCCAAAGTGAGGGCACGGGCATATCGTCCCAGGATGAATCGTCATAATTGTCGGCATAATAATCCGTTCTTGCGTTATCCGTGCCGAGCTGCCAGCAGAATTTCCAGTTTCCGTTGAGAGTGAAACGCAGAGGAGCCTCTGCACCCTCAAGTGCATCCTTCACCGAAGCATGGGGAAGTGCGGTGTTATGTCCGTCTTCTTTATTTTCTTTGATGATATAAGGATTTTCCCAATATTTGAGTTCGGTCATATTTATCATCCTTTCAATCATATATTTATACATTTAATAATATACCATAATATTTTTAGCTTGTCTATAATGTAAAAATAAGGTTTTTCGGCAATTTCTGATGTTTTTCAAAAAAATTCAAAAAAGTTTTAAAAAAGACTTGACAAACCGACTTTTTGGGTATATAATCATCAAGCATTCAAAAAACGCCGTTGCGTTTTTTAGTCGGTGTTGATGACGTTGAGGGTCCACCCGTTCCCATCCCGAACACGGTAGTTAAGCTCAACAGTGCCGAAAATACTTGGCTGGAAGCGGCCCGGGAAAATAGGTCGACGCCGACACTTATAAAAATAACCACCCAACAGGGTGGTTATTTTTTTGATAACTAATAAAGGCTGAAACCACAAAAGAGGATGATTCGTGTGAACCATCCTCTTTTAATTATTTAATAACTCTGACTTTGATTGCGCCTTCAACGGCTGCATCAAATTCTTTATCGGTATCGATTACTGTGTAACCCATATCCTTTTTGTTTGCGGTGAAGATTGCGGCGATGTTTGCGCCCGCAGCCTTTGCCGCATTTTCAGCTTTGACTGCAAAATCGTCTGCATTTTCCTTATGAATAAAGCAGGTACGCACTGCAAAGCTTTCTGCAAGAAGGGTATTGGGAAGATTAACGGAATTCTTGATTTCACCTTTGAGAAGATAGCCTGCAACCTCGTCAGCCGCCATCATTGCGCAGTTTTCTTCGCTTTCGGGAGTTGAAGCGCCAAGGTGGGGAATAGCTGTTACACCGTTTGCACCGAGCTGTTCGTCGGTGGGGAAGTCGGTAACATAAGCTGCAGCCTTACCGCTTGCAAGAGCATCGACAATGTCCTTTGAAGCAACAAGCTCGCCTCTTGCGAAGTTGAGGATTCTTACGCCGTCCTTCATCTTTGCAAGAGAATCGGCATTAATCATGCCTCTTGTGCCGTCATTGAGTGGAGCGTGGAGGGTGATGTAATCGCTCTGTGCAAAGATTTCGTCGAGTTCAACAAGCTTGATATCTGTTTTGCCTGCTGCGAAGGGGTCGTAAGCGATAACTGTCATTCCGAGAGCCTTTGCACTTTCCGCAACGAGAGCACCGATTGCGCCGAGACCGACAATACCGAGGGTCTTGCCGAGGATTTCGGGGCCTGCAAAGTTACTCTTTCCTTTTTCAACGAGCTTGCCAACGTTTTCGCCTTCACCCTTGAGTGTTTTGCACCAGTCGAGAGAAGCGGCAACCTTTCTTGAGGCAAGGAAAAGTGAGCAGATAACAAGCTCCTTAACTGCGTTTGCGTTTGCGCCGGGAGTGTTGAAAACAACAACGCCCTTGTCGCTGCAAGCGGGAATGGGAATATTGTTTACGCCTGCGCCTGCTCTTGCGATTGCAACGGTGTTTGCGGGAAGCTCCATTTCGTGCATTGAAGCGGAGCGGACAAGAATTGCGTCGGGATTTTCAATTGCGTCGCCGCAGGTGAAGAGAGTGTTATCAAGACGGTCAAGACCGTTTTTGGAGATTTTATTTAAGGTTAAAATATTAAACATAACAATTCTCCTTTAGTTGTTCTTTTCGAATTCAGCCATGAAGTCAACAAGCTTTTCAACGCCTTCGATAGGCATTGCATTATAAATTGAAGCTCTCATGCCGCCGACTGAACGGTGGCCCTTGAGGTTAACAAAGCCTGCTTCCGTTGCTTCCTTGACAAATTTTGCGTTGAGTTCATCGCTCTCGGTTACGAAGGTTACGTTCATCATTGAACGGTCGCTCTTCTTGACGGGATTGTTGAACATCTTGCTGTTGTCAATGAAATCATAGAGAATTGAGCACTTCTTTTCATTGTGAAGCTTCATTGCTTCAAGACCGCCGAGATTCTTAATCCATTCAAGAACAAGCTTGCACATATAGATTGAGTAGCAGGGCGGAGTGTTGTACATTGAATCGTTATCAGCGAGGGTGTTGTAATCGAGCATTGTGGGAGTATAGTCCCTTGCATTGCCGAGAAGGTCCTCGCGCACGATAACTACGGTAAGACCTGCGGGAGCAACATTCTTCTGTGCGCCGCCGTACATTACGCCGTACTTTGAAACGTCCATGGGCTCCGAAAGGAAGCATGATGAAACGTCTGCAACGAGGGGAACGTTGCCTGTGTCGGGAAGCTCTGAGAAGCGTGTGCCGTAGATTGTGTTGTTCTGGCAGATGTAGAAATAGTCTGCGTCGGGAGTGAAGGTTGACTTGTCAAGCTCGGGGATGCAGGAGAAATTCTGCTCCTTTGAGGATGCAACAACCTTGATATCGCCGTATTTGCAGGCCTCTTTATAAGCCTTTGTGGAGAACTGCCCCGAAAGAACGTAGTCAGCCTTACCGCTTCCGTTAAGGAAGTTGAGGGGGATAGCCGCAAACTGTGTTGAAGCGCCGCCCTGACAGAAGATAACCTTGTAGTTGTCGGGGATGTTCATGACCTCTTTGAAAAGGTCACGGGCACCGAAAATGATTTCCTCGTATACCTTTGAGCGGTGGCTCATTTCCAGAACTGACTGACCGCTGCCCTTATAATCGAGCATTTCCGCTGCGGCTCTGTTGAGTACGCTCTCGGGAAGCATTGAGGGACCTGCCGAAAAATTGTAAACTCTTGCCATTGTATTTTCATCCTTCCGTGTGGAAAATTATTTGCTGTATATTATATGCTGATTATTCCTCATTTGCACTTATTGCAATTCCGAGGTCGTCAAGCTGAACGCCGTCAACGGTTGCGGGACATTCCGTCATGGGCTCGCTTGCGTTCTGAACCTTAGGATATGCGATAACATCTCTGAGCGATTCACAGCCGAGCATCTGCATAACAAGTCTGTCAAGACCGATACCCATACCGCCGTGGGGAGGTGCGCCGTATTTGAACGCATCGAGAAGATATCCGAATTTATTGTGTGCCTCTTCGTCTGAAAGACCGAGAAGGGAGAAAATTCTTGCCTGAAGGTCAGGGTTTGTGATTCTGATTGAACCTGAGCAAAGCTCAACGCCGTTGAGAACGAGGTCGTATGCCTTTGCTCTTACCGCACCCTTGTCTGTTTCAAGATAGTCAAGACATTCGTCCATGGGAGAAGTGAACGGATGGTGCATTGCAACGAACTGCTGACTGTCTTCGTCCCAGTCAAAGAAGGGGAATTCGGTAATCCAGAGAAGGTTGTACTGATTTTCGGGAATTATGTCAAGCTTCTTTGCAACTGTCTGACGGAGTGCACCGAGAACGGAAAGAACGGTTGAATTCTTGCCGTCGCCGATGATAAGAATAACGTCGCCTGCCTTTGCATCAGCCTTTTCGAGGATAGCGTTCATTTCTTCTTCGGTCATGAACTTTGCGAATGAAGAAGCGATTGTGCCGTCCTCGGCAATTCTTGCCCATGCAAGGCCCTTGGCGCCGATGCCTCTTACCATTTCGGTGAGCTTATCTATTTCTTTTCTTGTGAGGATATTGAAAGCGTCCTTTGCGGTTATACCTCTTACGCTTCCGCCTGCTTCAAGTGCGCCTGTGAATACTCCGAAACCGCAGCCTTTGACGGTTTCGCTAAGGTCATAGATTTCCATGCCGTAGCGGGTGTCAGGCTTATCGCTTCCGTATCTTTCCATAGCTTCCTTGAATGTAAGACGGGGAAGGGGAAGCTTGATTTCAGCGCCGATAGCTTCGCGGAAAACTCTTTCGATATAACCTTCACCGATTGAAAGAACATCTTCCATGTCAACGAAGGACATTTCAAGGTCAATCTGAGTGAATTCGGGCTGACGGTCTGCACGGAGGTCCTCGTCACGGAAGCAACGGGCAATCTGCATGTATCTGTCGAAGCCTGCAACCATTGAAAGCTGTTTGTAAAGCTGGGGTGACTGGGGAAGAGCATAGAATTTGCCCTTGTGGATACGGCTGGGAACAAGATAGTCTCTTGCACCTTCGGGAGTGGATTTGATAAGAATGGGTGTTTCGATTTCAATGAAGCCGTTTTCATCGAAATAGTCACGGGTAATCTTTGTTATCTTGTGACGGAGAAGAATATTCTTCTGCAAATCGGGTCTGCGAAGGTCAAGATAGCGGTATTTAAGTCTTGTAAGCTCCGCTGTCTGGCAGTCCTCGATGATTTCAAACGGGGGAGTTTCGCTCTTTGCAAGCACACGAAGGTCGGTAACCTCGATTTCAATCTCGCCCGTGGGGATTTCGGTGTTTTTTGCCGAACGTTCTCTAACAACGCCCTGAGCCATGAGAACATATTCGCTTCTTGCCGAAGCTGCTTTCTCAAAAACATCCTTTGCGGTGGATTCGTCAAAGGCAAGCTGAACAATGCCCTCTCTGTCTCTCAAATCAATGAAAATAAGTGCGCCGAGGTCTCTCTGACGCTGTACCCATCCTGCAACGGTAACAGTTTTGCCTGCGTCCGAAAGACGGAGATCGCCGCAGTAATGGGTTCTTTTAAGACCTGTCATAAAATCCATTTTTATTTACCTCGTTCAATTAAAAATTCAGAAGTCCCGAAAGGTCAACGCCTTCAAGGCTGAGGCTTTCGCCAAGAGCCGCTGTTGCTTCACGGACAAGAAATTCCATGAAGTTTTCGCCAAGGTCGGCAAGCTCTGTTTCCGTGGCTTCGCACGTAGACATGTTCTTTATCTTTGCCTTGCCCTCGGCAATTTCATTGTCGCCGAGAACCATGGTATATTTTGCACCGATTTTATCGGCAAACTTCATCTGTGCTTTGAGTGAACGGCCTACAACATCTGTCTGTGCCGAAACACCGTTTGCACGAAGGTCGGAAACGATTCTCATCGCTTCAAGGGAAGCGGCATCGCCCATGGGAGCAATATAGAGGTCGCAGCCCGAGGGTTCGGGAATTTCGATATTCTGCGCCTTGAGAAGGAGAAGAAGCCTTTCGATGCCCATTCCGAAGCCGAGAGCGGGAGTGTGGGGTCCGCCAAGCTCTTCAACAAGACCGTCGTATCTTCCGCCGCCGCAGACAGTACCCTGTGCACCGATTTCGGTTGAAACAAATTCAAAAACGGTTCTTGAATAATAGTCAAGACCTCTTACGATTCTGGGATTGACTTTATATTCGATGTTCATAACATCGAGATATTTCTTAACGCTTTCAAAATGTGCCGAGCAGTCATCGCATACATAGTCGAGAATGACGGGAGCGTCCTTTGTTATATCGGAGCAAACGGGGCTCTTGCAGTCGAGAATTCTCATGGGATTTTTTTCAAGTCTTTCAAGGCAGGTTCCGCAAAGATTTTCTTTCTTTGACTCGAAATATTCCTTGAGAGCGTTGTGATAATTCTTTCTGCACTCGGGGCAGCCGATTGAATTGATTTCAAGCTGAAGGTTCTGAACACCGAGGAAAGCGAAAATCTCGTTTGCAACGGAGATAACTTCCGCATCGGCGGCAGGTGCGCCTGCACCGAAAACCTCAACACCGAACTGGTGGAATTCACGCAGTCTGCCTGCCTGAGGCTTTTCATAGCGGTAGCATGAAGTCAGGTAGCACATCTTTGAGGGAAGCGCCTCATTGAAAAGACCGTGTTCAAGGAAGGCTCTTACTGCGCCCGCGGTGCCCTCGGGACGGAGAGTTATTGAGCGCTCGCCCTTGTCATTGAAGGTATACATTTCCTTCTGAACAACGTCGGTAGTTTCGCCGACACCTCTCTGGAAAAGCTCGGTATGTTCAAAAACGGGAGTTCTGACTTCCTTGAAACCGAACTTTGAAGCAATATCAAGCATTGTTGATTCGATAAACTGATTTTTATAGCTGTCGGCAGGGAGCAAATCCTGAGTGCCTTTGACAGCCTTTGTTACTAAAGCCATAGTTTTTCTTCCTTTTTAGACTTATAATTTTTCTGGCAAAAAAGGAGTAGCTTTATATAGCTACTCCCAAAAATCACAGGTATGCCCGAAGGAGTGCCTCTCCGAAGATTAAAGCGTTTTAGGATTAACGATTTCACGCCAATCCAGATCTCCTCTGGCAAGTGAATGAATCAGAGCTTCCGCCGTTGCGATATTTGTTGCAACGGGGACATTGTGTACATCGCACAGCCTGAGAAGCGTTGCTTCGTTAGGCTCGTGAGGCTTTGCGGTCAAAGGATCACGGAAAATAAGAAGGATGTCGATTTCGTTGCAGGCGATTCTTGAAGCAATCTGTTCGTCGCCGCCCTGAATACCGCTTAAAAATCTGGTAATCTCGAGACCTGTTGCTTCTGCAACTATTTTACCGGTTGTTCCTGTTGCATAGAGATTATGACGGCTTAAAATTCCGCAATAAGCTATACAGAATTCGGTCATAAGTTCCTTTTTGGCGTCGTGTGCAATCAAAGCGATATTCAAAAAATCATCTCCTTTTGACTTTTTGCAATGTTTTTTACTGTTTACTCTTCAAATAATATCAAATAATACATGATATGACAAGTACCATTTTAGAAAAATTTTTATAATTTTGTATAAAATTATTCTGTTATTTCTTCTGCGGAATTTTGGGCTGCTTCATCGGCTGTATCTTCTGCTTCGCCGTCGTTTGTAACGGAAACTGCGGTGATGAGCTTTTCGCCGTCGGTTACCTTCATGACACGAACGCCCTTTGAAGGTCTTGCGCAAAGACGGACTGTTTCAAGCGGAATTCTGATGATGATACCGTCGGAAGCGATTAGCATAAGGTCGTCTGCGGGGTCAACAACCTCAATTGCGGCAACGTCGCCGTATTTTGCAACATGGTAGTTGGTAAGACCCGAACCGCCTCTGTTCTGGAGTCTGTAATCCTCGATATCGCTCAGTCTGCCGTAGCCGGTTTCGCTGACGGTGAGAACCTTCTTACCTTCCTTGAGGATATCCATACCGATTACGCAGTCGCCCTCCTTGAGCTTGAGAGCCTTAACGCCTCTTGCGGTACGGCCGATAACCCTTGCATCGTCTTCACGGAAGGAGATGCTCATGCCCTTCTTGGTGGCGATAATGAGGTTTTCTCCGCCCTCGGTGAGCTTAACCCATACAAGCTCGTCGTCATCGTCGAGATTAATTGCGATAACACCGTTGCGGCGAACATTCTTATATGCATCAAGCTCTGTACGTTTGATAACGCCGTTTCTTGTGAGCATGCAGAGGAAGTAGTTGTCTTCGCCGAATTCGGGAACTCTTATCATTGCGGAAACACGCTCGCCGTCTTCGAGAGGAAGAAGATTAACGATGTTCATGCCGCGGCTCTGACGCGAACCCTCGGGGATTTCGTAGCCCTTGAGTCTGTATGTCTTGCCCTTCGTTGTGAAGAACATGATGTAGTCGTGAGTGGAGCAGGTGAACATGGTTTTGACGATATCTTCTTCTCTGCGTGAAAGACCCTTGACACCTCTGCCGCCTCTTCTCTGCTGCTTGTATTCGTCCATGGGAATACGCTTGATATAACCCATATCTGTGAGGGTGAATACGCAGGTTTCCTCGGGAATGAGGTCTTCGATATCAACCTCGCCCGAAACATTGACGATTTCTGTTTTTCTTTCGTCTGCGAATTTATCACGGACAGCCATTGCTTCCGTCTTAACGATTTCAAGAACCTTTTTCTCGTCTGCGAGAATTTCAAGGAATTCCGCAATTTTGGCTTTGAGTTCGTCGAGTTCGTTCTGAATCTTGAGGATTTCAAGACCTGCCAACTGACCTAAACGGAAAGCAACGATAGCTGCTGCCTGGGGTTCGTCAAATTCGAACTTGTCCATAAGAGCCTGCTTTGCTTCCGCCTGACCGCCCTTACAAGCCCTGATTGTTGCGATGATGTCGTCAACAATATCAATAGCCTTTGCAAGACCTTCAAGGATATGCGCTCTGTCCTGAGCCTTTTTGAGGTCATATCTTGTTCTGCGGATGATAACCTCTTCCTGGAATTTGATGTAGTGACCGAGAACTTCCTTAAGAGTGAGCTGTTTGGGCTCGCCGTTTACGAGAGCAATCATGATAACGCCGAAGGTTGTCTGGAGCTGTGTGAAGCTGAAAAGCTTGTTTAGAACAACCTGCGGATTTGCGTCTCTCTTAAGGTCGATTGAAATGAGCATACCCTTCTTCGAGGAGTAGTCATTAACGTCGGAAATACCTTCGATTCTCTTTTCTTTAACAAGGTCTGCAATGCTTTCAATAAGCTTTGCCTTGTTGACCATATAGGGGATTTCGGTGACCTGAATTTCAAATCTGCCGTTTTTCTTTTCAACGATTTCAGCCTTTGCACGCAGGGTGATTTTGCCTCTGCCGGTGCCGTAAGCCGCTCTGATACCGGCTCTGCCCATGATAACGCCGTTTGTGGGGAAGTCGGGGCCCTGAATATGCTCCATAAGACCTTCAAGACTGATATCGGGGTCGTCAATCATGGCGCACATACCGTCAACAACCTCACCGAGATTGTGGGGAGGAATGTTAGTTGCCATACCGACGGCTATACCTACCGAACCGTTTACGAGAAGGTTGGGGAATCTTGACGGAAGAACAACGGGCTCTTTAAGACGGTCATCGTAGTTTGTTGTGAAATCGACGGTATCCTTATCGATGTCGGTGAGCATACGCAGAGCCATTTTGCTCATTCTTGACTCTGTGTAACGGTATGCAGCAGGGGGATCGCCGTCAACCGAACCGAAGTTACCGTGGCCGTCAACAAGAGTGTATCTCATTGAGAATGTCTGTGCAAGACGGACCATTGCATCGTAAACTGATGCGTCGCCGTGGGGATGGTATCGGCCGAGAACGGAACCGACGGTATCGGCGCACTTTCTGTATGCCTTGTCGGGGGTAAGACCGTTTTCGTGCATTGTGTAAAGAATTCTTCTGTGAACGGGTTTAAGACCGTCTCTTACATCGGGAAGAGCACGGGATGTGATAACCGACATAGAATAGTCAAGAAAAGCCTGACGTACTTCTTTGTTGAGGTCAACATTAATTATTTTTTGGGTATCTCTTGCGTCACCAAAACTCATGTTAAATCAGTCCTTTCTTAAGATTATATGTCGAGGTTTGAAACGAATTTTGCGTTCTGCTCAATGAACTCACGGCGGGGTTCAACCTTGTCGCCCATGAGAATGGAGAAGGTTTCGTCTGCCTTTTCGGCATCTTCAACCGTTACACGGAGCATAACTCTTGTTGCGGGGTCCATGGTGGTTTCCCAGAGCTGTTCGGGGTCCATTTCACCGAGACCTTTGTATCTCTGAATATCGCAGCTTCCGCCGAACTCCTCAATCTTTTGGTCGCGTTCCTCATCGGAAAATGCGTATGCAAACTTCTTGCCCTTGCTGATTTTGAACAGAGGGGGCTGTGCGAGGAAAACGTGCCCTTCTTCAATAAGAGGACGCATATAGCGGAAGAAGAATGTGAGAAGAAGTGTTCTGATATGAGCACCGTCAACGTCGGCATCGGCCATGATAACAACTTTTTCGTAACGGATTTTGCTGATATCGAAATCGTCGCCGATACCTGTTCCGAGAGCCATAACAACGGGCTGGAGCTTTTCGTTGCCGATAACTCTGTCGAGACGTGCTTTTTCAACGTTGAGCATCTTACCCCAGAGAGGAAGGATTGCCTGATAAGATCTGTCTCTGCCTTCTTTTGCGGAACCGCCTGCCGAGTCACCCTCTACGATGTAAATCTCGGTGCCCTCCGCCTGCTTTTCGGTGCAGTCTGCGAGTTTACCGGGAAGAGAGTTGCCTTCGAGAACGGATTTTCTTCTTGCGAGTTCACGGGCTTTTCTTGCGGCTTCTCTTGCTCTTGCGGCGTCGAGTGCCTTTGAGAAAATAGCCTTTGCAACGGAGGGATTCTCTTCAAAATATGTCATCAGCTTATCGTAAACAAGTGCGTTTACGAGAGTCTGGATATCGGTATTTCCGAGCTTGCCCTTCGTCTGACCCTCAAACTGCGCTTCGGTGAGCTTAACGGAGATGATTGCGGTAAGACCTTCTCTTACGTCATCGCCCGAAAGCTTCTTGTCGCCGTCCTTGAGGATGTTGTATTTTTTGCCGTAGTCGTTGAAAACACGGGTGAGTGCGTTCTTGAAGCCTGTTTCATGTGTACCGCCGTCAACCGTGCGCACGTTGTTGGCAAACGAAAGAATAGTTTCGTTGTAGCTGTCGTTATAAAGAAGAGCGATTTCGGCATATCTGTCGCCCTTTGCGCCCGAGAAATGAACAGGCTCGTCGTGGAGGGGGGTAAGACCCTTGATAGCCGTCATGTGTGCCGCAAAGGAGGAAAGACCGCCTTCAAAGCAGTATTCACGCTCGATGATGTTTTCGGGGTCGCGGCTGTCTGTCAGTTTAATTGAAAGACCTGCGTTGAGGAAAGCCGATTCACGGAGTCTTCTTTCAAGAGTTTCGAAATCGTAAACGGTTGTTTCCTGAAAAATAAGCGGGTCAGGTTTGAAGCGGATGAATGTACCCGTTTCGGTTGTATCGCCGACAACTTCAAGGTCGGTTTCGATGTTACCGCCCTTTACGAAGCGCTGACGGTGAATATGGCCGTTCTGAGAAACCTCAACCTCAAACCATTCTGAAAGTGCGTTAACAACCGATGAACCGACGCCGTGGAGACCGCCCGATACTTTGTATCCGCCGCCGCCGAACTTACCGCCTGCATGGAGAACGGTGAGAACAACGGTAACAGAGGGGAGTCCCATTTTTTCGTTGATGCCGACGGGGATGCCTCGTCCGTTGTCACGAACGGAGATTATGTCACCCTTTTCGATTTCAACTTCGATGTGTGTGCAGTAGCCTGCAAGTGCTTCGTCGATTGAGTTGTCAACGATTTCATAAACAAGGTGGTGCAGACCTCTGGGGCCTGTCGAACCGATGTACATACCGGGTCTTTTGCGCACAGCTTCAAGTCCTTCAAGAACCTGAATCTGACTCGCATCGTAATTTTCGGTAACAACGGTATCCATTTCTTCGGAATCGCCGTCAAAAACGGGAGCAGCCTCCTCGATTTCGGGCTGATTTTCGAGCATTTCGTTATTGTTCTGAATATCCAAATCTATCACCTTAATTTCCAAGCATGGACATCATGCCTTTTTTCTTTTTTGCTTTCTCGGGCTTATATTTGGGCGGATTTTCAAGACGCATTTTTGCGCTCTTTCCGCCTTTTGAAGCGAGATATTTGTTAATGCTGATAACGGGGCTCATCATATCGTCGCACATATAGTCAACGCAGGCAGCAAGCATTTCCTGGTCGTTGTTCATCGCACCGAGGATTGTTACCGCGATAAGGCTCTGAACCTCGTTTGTTCCGTCCTCATAGATATCGTTGAGAAGGTTGAAGAGCTTTCTCATCTTGACGGGATTGTTTTCTTTGATTGTTTCGAGAACAACGGGTGTTCCGTGATTTATAAAGAAATCTTCGGGGAGGAACTGGCCGTATTTTTCGCAGTTCGCTTTGTATTCCTCACGAAGCTCGGGGTAGATTGCGGTGAAGCGGTTTGCAAGAGTATTGGGGTCGTAGGAAACCGCACCGCTCTTTGCCGCAGCCTTTGAAACGGGCTGGGGAAGCTTTGACTTTGTCGGCTTCTGAGTTTTTGTTCCGAAATGTTCGACGAGGGTTTCGCTGAATTCATTCACGATATATTTGACATCCTTGCCGTCAGCGGTTTCGGCATCGAGAAGCGAAAGAGAAATCTGTGAGAAATCGCTGCTGAGGATTTCGCCCTCTTTTGAAGCACCGAGAAGCGAGATTTTGTTGTTGAAATGTTCAAGCTTAAGAGCCTTATTTTCACCCTTGTATTCGATGATGATTCTTCCCGAATCGGTAATTGCAGGAAGCTCTCCTTTTTCAACTCCGTCGGGGATAACTGCGGTGAATCCGCACTCAGTGATTGTTGTATTCAGACCGTTTGTGATGTCGGTCAGAACCGAATAAATATCAGCCATAATTAAACTCCTTTGCCGATGAAAAATTTTAACCATTATACATCCGGAATTATATCATAACAAAATCAATTTATTGTTCCGAAAAAGAATTAAAACCTATAATATTATAAATAAACTTAATATTTCTATAGAAATATAGTAAATCTTATATACAAAATATATCATTTTGGTCATTCGGCGGGGCATAAGACGGCAAAACGGGAATAATATTGTACAAAATGATGTGTGTGATTTTGTTGACTATTACGGAATATTATGTTATTATTACAAAGTTAAAATGGGTTTTTATGCGTTAGGAGATATGTATATGAAAAAAGTTCTTGTTCTTTTTGGCGGTGTATCAAGCGAGCATGATGTTTCGCTTCAGTCCGCATCGTCGGTTATCAAAAATATTCCCGCCGATAAATATGATGTTATTCCTATGGGAATCACCAAAAACGGCGAATTTTATATTTACAACGGTTCTCCCGAAATGCTTCCCGACGGAAAGTGGCTTGAGGACAAGGAAAACCTCGAAAAGGCCGTTATTTCCTGCGACAGAGAGCATCACGGTATCATAAGATACAACGACGGAAAGGCTGAAATCGAAAGAGTTGACGTTGTGTTCCCCGTGCTTCACGGCAAAAACGGTGAGGATGGCACAATGCAGGGCCTTTTAGAGATTGCGGGCATCCCTTATGTAGGCTGCGGCACTGCGGCAAGCTCTGCGTGCATGGATAAAGCCGTCACAAACGCTCTGGCGGACTTTTACGGCATACCCCAGGCAAAGTGGGTTGCTTTTGATAAACACGCTTATTCGGCGGATAAAGCCGCTTTATTGAAGGATGCGGGCGAAAAGCTCGGCTATCCCATTTTTGTTAAACCTGCAAATGCAGGCTCATCGGTCGGTATCAGCAAGGCGAAGAATGTTGAAGAGCTTGAAAAAGCCTGCGAAAAGGCTTTTGCACACGATAAGAAGCTTGTTCTTGAAGAAGGAATCATCGGCAAGGAAGTTGAAGTTGCCGTTATGGGCAACGAGAATCCCGTTGCTTCTGTTGTCGGCGAGGTTGTTCCCTGTAATGAATTCTATGATTACGATGCAAAATACCTTGCAAACGAAAGTGAACTCCATATCCCCGCAAGACTTTCCGAGGATATGCTCAAGGCAGTTCAGGCTCAGGCAATCAAGGCTTACAGAGCACTCGGCTGCGAAGGCTTCACAAGAGTTGACTTTTTCGTGAAGGATAACGGCGAAATCATGCTTAACGAGCCCAACACCATTCCCGGCTTCACTTCAATCAGCATGTATCCCAAGCTTTTTGCCGCTTCGGGAGTACCCTATGCGGAACTGCTTGACAGACTTATCAATTTGGCATTGGAAAGATAAAATTATGAAAAAAGCAATTATAAAAATCACAGACCGCCATGTTCAGGACGGTGAAGAATACGAGTGCGAGCTTACCACCTCGGGTGAATTTGAGGTGACGGAAAACGGCTGTAAGGTTGTTTATTCCGAAACCGACGAGGAGCTTGACAACTGCGTCACAACGCTTGATGTTGAAGGCTCTGCAAAGATTTCAATGACCCGAGCGGGCAAGTATAACACCGAGATGATAATCGAAAAGGACCGCCGCCATACCTGTTTTTACCGCACACCCTACGGTGAGCTGATTATGGGAATTTTCGCAAAGAAAATCTCAAACGAAATGACCGAAAACGGCGGTATACTCAATTTTTCTTACACTATTGATTTCAACAACACTCCGGCATCGGAAAATGAGCTTGTTGTGAGTGTTTTACCTAAGGAGGAAGTATAAATGTCAGTTCTTGTTAAACAGGCAATCAATGAAATCCGCAATGCAATCATCGAAGCTGCCGGCAGAGCTGTTGCAGACGGCGAATTTCCCGAAGTTCCCCTGAGCGATTTCATTATTGAAGTACCCGCCAACAAGGAAAACGGCGATTATTCGTCAAATTCCGCAATGGCTTGGGCAAGGGATTTGAAGAGTGCGCCCCGTAAAATCGCACAGACAATCGTTGACAGACTTGAGCTTTGTGACACATTTGTTGACAGATGCGAAATTGCTGGCCCGGGCTTCATGAATTTCTATCTCAAAGAAAGCTTCAACGCTTGCATCATTCAGGATATACTTGAAAAAGGCGAAAGCTACGGCCGTTCCGATTACGGCGCAGGCAAGAAGATTAACATTGAATTCGTTTCCGCAAACCCCACGGGCCCCATGCATATGGGTAACGCAAGAGGCGGTGCTCTCGGCGACTGCCTTGCTGCCGTTATGGATTTTGCGGGCTACAACGTCAGCCGTGAATTCTATGTTAACGATGCGGGCAATCAGATAGACAAATTCGGTCTTTCGCTCGATGTCAGATATCAGCAGCTCTATAAGGGCGAGGATGCCGTGGAATTGCCTGAGGACAGCTACCACGGTGAAGATATTATTCAGCGTGCAAAGGAATTTGCCGAAATCAACGGCGATAAGTATCTTGATGCTCCCGAAGCTGAACGCAGAAAGGCTCTTGTTGCCTATGCGCTTCCCAAGAATATTGCCGCAATGAAGGAAAATCTCGGCAAATACCGCATTGAATATGACACATGGTTCCTTGAAAGCACACTCCACAACAACGGTGAGCTTGAAGAAACACTCAACATAATGAAGGATAAGGGTCTGACCTACGAAAAGGATGGCGCTCTTTGGTATAAGAACAAGGAAGTTCTCGGTGCAAGACTTCTTAAAGAAGGCAAGACACCCGAAGAAATCGAACGTCTTGAGCTTAAAGACGAGGTTCTTATCAGAACAAACGGCAATCCCACTTATTTTGCCGCAGATATTGCTTACCACCGCAACAAGCTTGCAATCAGAGGCTTTGACAGAGC
>JAZSDF010000009.1:0-20394 GCA_045531035.1 Acutalibacteraceae bacterium
AGAAACAGCGATATAACTCTTCACATCAAACAGCTTGAAGGTAAAAACAGTCACCACATCATCGAAGGCATTTTCAAAGCGGTTTCAAGAGCGCTTTGCAAGGCTGTTTTTGAAGATTTGACCCTCGGCGGCGAAATACCGTCAACGAAAGGACTTTTATAATGATAGCAATTATTGATTACGGCTGCGGAAATCTTTTTTCGCTCTCCTCATCGCTTGAAAGCCTCGGTATTGAGTGCAAAATAACAGGTGATAAGGAAGAAATTGCCGCGGCGGATAAAATTATACTTCCCGGTGTGGGTGCATTCGGTGATGCGGCAAAAAAACTCCGTGAACACGGCATGGATAAGCTTCTCTGTGAACTTGCATCCGAAGGGAAACCTATTCTCGGCATCTGCCTCGGCATGCAGCTTCTTTTTGAAAAAAGCTTTGAATACGGTGCACACATGGGTCTCGGGCTCATCAAAGGCTATGTAGGTGCACTTGAAGGTCAGATTCCCAAAGATTTAAAAATTCCCCACATGGGCTGGAACAAATTGAACCTTGCAAAGGATGACCCGATTTTCAAATACATTGTTCCCGGTGACTATATGTATTTTGTTCACTCGTTCTATGCAAGAGGATGTGTTGAAAACACCCTCGCTTTTGCGGAATACGGTGTTGCCGTGCCGGCAGTTGTCAAAAGCGGTTCGGTTTACGGCATGCAGTTCCACCCCGAAAAGAGCGGTTCAAAAGGTCTTGCTCTTCTCAAAGCATTTTCAGAAGTATAAGGTGATTTTATGCAGATATTTCCCGCAACGGATATACTCGGCGGCAAGGTAGTACGTCTTACAAAGGGCGACTATAATCAGGTGAAGATTTATGCTGATTCCCCCGCCGAAATGGCTCTTGAATTCATGAAGGACGGAGCAACTAATTTACATATGGTTGACCTTGACGGCGCTAAAGACGGTGCACCCGTTAACTTTGAGGCAATCAGAGAAGCCGCAAAAATCAAGGATTTATTCATTGAGGTCGGCGGCGGAATAAGAGACATGAAAAGAGTTGAGGATTACCTCTCTCTCGGCGTAAAGCGTGTTATTCTCGGCACGGCGGCTATCCGTAACTATCCCTTCGTTGAAGAAGCGGTAAAAGAATTCGGAAGCGCAATCGCAGTCGGAGTTGATGCAAAAGACGGATTTGTTGCAGTCAGCGGTTGGCAGGAAACAACAAGCGTCAAATCGGTTGAGTTCTGTAAAAAGCTCCGTGATACGGGCGTTTCAACGGTTATTTACACCGATATTTCAAAGGACGGTATGCTTTCGGGAACAAATCTCGAGGTATACGGTGAACTTTCGGAAATCAAAGGTCTTGATATAGTTGCTTCGGGCGGCATAACCTTTGTTGATGAAATTGAAAAGCTCCGTGACATGAACATTTACGGCGCAATAGTCGGCAAGGCTGTTTACGAAGGAAAACTCACTCTCAAAGATGCACTTAAGGCGGCGGAGGTAAAATAAATGATAACAAAAAGAATAATCCCCTGCCTTGACGTGCGCAACGGCAGAGTAGTTAAAGGCGTTAATTTTGAAGGAATACAGGACGTTGCATCGCCTGTTGAGCTTGCTTATTTTTATAATGACAGCGGTGCAGATGAGCTTGTTTTCTATGATATAACGGCTTCTTTTGAAGGCAGAGCGCTTTTCACCGATGCATTGACACAGGTTGCAAAGGAAATTTTTATTCCTTTGACCGTAGGCGGCGGAATCAATACTCTTGACGATTTTGACAGAGTGCTCAAATGCGGTGCGGATAAGGTTTCGGTAAATTCGGGTGCAATAAAAGACCCTTCGCTCATTGAAAAGGCTGCAAAAAAATACGGCGACCAGTGTGTTGTTCTTTCGATGGACATAAAGCGTGTTGACGGTTCATTACATATTTTCAGCAAAGGCGGAAGAATTGACACAGGCATTGATGCTCTTGAATGGGCAAAGATGGGTGAAAACAACGGCGCGGGCGAATTGGTTGTCAACAGCATTGACACCGACGGCGTGAAGCGGGGCTTTGACCTTGAAATGCTTCAGAAAATCAGTGACCTTGTTTCAATTCCCGTTATTGCAAGCGGCGGTGCAGGAAAAAAAGAGGATTTCCTCGAGCTTTTCAAAGCAGGCTGTGCCGATGCAGGTCTTGCTGCTTCAATCTTCCATTTCAAGGAAGTCAACATCATGGATTTGAAGCGTTATCTTAACGAAAACAACATAGAGATGAGGATATAAAAAATGATGGAACTTAAATACAACAGCGACGGACTTATCCCCGCAATCGTTCAGGACCATTTCAGCAAAAAGGTTCTTATGCTTGCATATATGAACGCCGAAAGCCTTGATATCACTATCAAAGAAGGCAGAACATGCTTCTGGAGCAGAAGCCGTCAGGAGCTTTGGAGAAAGGGTGAAACTTCAGGCAATACTCAGCAGGTTGTTTCAATCCGTACAGACTGCGATAAGGACACCCTTCTTATTGATGTCATAAAAAATGGCCCCGCTTGCCACACAGGCAGCGAAAGTTGCTTCTTTGAAGATATCGTTGCACCCGAAACCGAGGAGTTTTCATACGAAGGACTTTATGAAATGCTCGTAGGCAGAAAGGTTAACAAGAAAGAAGGTTCATACACAACCTATCTTTTTGAAAAGGGAATTGACAAGATTCTCAAAAAAGTCGGCGAAGAATGTACGGAAGTTATCATCGGTGCAAAGGGCGGTGACAAAGCGGAAACCGTTTATGAAATCGCTGATTTACTCTATCATATCACCGTGATGATGATTGAAATGGGAATCAGTCTTGACGAAGTGACAGCAGAGCTCGCAAAACGCCACATCGTTGACCATAAAATAAAACAGGAAAAAATGCAGTAATTAATTACGGAGGTTATAATGATGAATCTTAATAAGTACAAGGGAATTTTTCCCGCTTTTTACGCTTGCTATGACAATGAAGGCAATGTTTCATCTCAGGCAACAAAGGATTTTGTTGAATATCTTATCAGTAAAGGCGTTGCAGGTCTTTACGTCGGCGGTTCATCAGGTGAATGTATTTACCTGAGCGTTGAAGAAAGAAAGCAAACTCTTGAAGCTGTTATGGAGGTTGCAAAGGGCAGAATAGCAATCATCGCTCACGTTGCCTGCAACAACACAAGAGACAGTCAGGAACTCGCTCGCCATGCCGAATCACTCGGAGTTGACGCTATCGCCGCAATTCCTCCCATTTACTTCAAATTGACCGAAAGAGCAATTGCAAAATACTGGAACGATATTTCCGCTGCGGCACCGAATACCGATTTTGTTATTTACAACATTCCCCAGCTTGCAGGGGTTACACTCACTCTCGGTCTTTTTGATGAAATGCTCAAAAATCCCAGAGTTATCGGTGTTAAGAATTCATCCATGCCTATTCAGGATATTCAGATGTTCAAAAGACAGGCTGCTCTCAACAACAAGGAAGTTGTTGTTTTCAACGGTCCCGATGAACAGTTTGTCGGCGGCAGACTTATCGGCGCAGACGGCGGTATCGGCGGCACATACGGTGTTATGCCCGAGCTTTTCGTGAAGCTTGATGCTCTCCTCGAAGCAGGTGATTTTGAAAACGCAGGCAAGCTTCAGAATGATATCGACGAAGTTATTTACACAATGTGTTCTGCAAACGGCAATATGTATGCGGTTGCAAAAGCAGCTCTCAAAAAGCTTTCGGGTCTTGAACTCGGCGGAGTAAGAGAGCCTCTCCTTAACCTCGCCGACGGTGACGAAGCTGTTGTTGAAAAAACAGTTTCTCTTGTTGAAACAGCAATCGGAAAATGGATTAAGTAAAAATTATCAAGGGATGGCATACAGTCATCCCTTTTTTCATCCCTCAACACAACATTAACGATTTATTTGCGATAACAGACACAATATTTGGTGATTTTTTTAATTGACATATCCCCCGTCTTTCTGTATAATGAATATACAAAGTTTACATGACTGACGGAACAGCGGATAACCGCAAGGGAATGTAAACTTATACTTTAGTTTTTAAAGTATAATATGCCGACCGTCTGGGCTATTCAGTTTTGCTAAACTGAATAAGCCCTTTTTTGTTTTTTAGTCCTTTAAAGGAGGTAAACACACATGGAACACAAGAATTGGACAGGCTTTAAAGCAGGTGTATGGCAGGACGAAATCAATGTTCGCGATTTCATTCAGCAGAACTACAAGGCATATGAAGGCACCGATGAATTTCTTTCGGGTGCAACCGACAGAACAAAGGGTCTTATGAAGAAGCTTGAGGCTCTTTTCGCCCTTGAACGTCAGTTTGGCGGAGTTCTTGATATTGACACCGCAACGGTTTCCTCTCTCACAAGCTATTCACCCGGATATATTGATAAGGATAACGAAATTATCGTCGGTATGCAGACAAACCGTCCTCTCAAAAGAGGCGTTAACCCCTTCGGCGGTATGAGAATGGTTCGTCAGGCCTGCGAGGCTTACGGTTATAAGCTCAGCCGCAAGGTTGAAGAAGAATTCAGATTCAGAACAACACATAACGACGGCGTTTTCCGTGCATACACAGACGAAATGCGTCAGGCACGTAAATGCCATGTTATAACCGGTCTTCCCGATGCTTACGGAAGAGGCAGAATCATCGGTGACTACCGCAGAGTTGCTCTTTACGGCATTGACAGACTTATTGCCGAAAAGAAAAAAGACAAAAACGAGCTCACAAATCAGGCTTTCAACACAGAACAGATTCGTCTTGATGAAGAGCTTTTCCAGCAGATTGCTTTCCTTGGCTATCTCAAGGAAATGGCTGCTATGTACGGCTTTGATATAAGTCAGCCCGCAGAAAATGCCCGTGAAGCAATTCAGTGGACATATTTTGCCTATCTCGGAGCTATCAAAGAGCAGAACGGTGCAGCTATGTCGCTCGGCAGAGTGAGCACGTTCTTTGATATCTATATTGAAAGAGATATTGAAAACGGTGTTCTTACCGAAGAAGGTGCTCAGGAGCTTATGGACGATTTCGTTATGAAGCTCCGTATTGCACGTCATCTTCGCACTCCCGAATATAACGAGCTTTTCGGCGGCGACCCGATGTGGATAACGGAAGCAGTCGGCGGTATGGGTGAAGACGGCAGAACTCTTGTCACAAAGAACAGCTTCCGTATGCTTAACACACTTTATACCCTCGGTTCATCTCCCGAGCCCAACCTCACCGTTCTCTGGTCAACATCTCTACCCGAAAGCTTCAAGAAATTCTGTGCAAAGGTTTCAAAGGATACCGACTCAATCCAGTATGAAAATGATGACCTTATGCATCCTATTTACGGCGATGACTATGCAATTGCCTGCTGCGTTTCCGCAATGAAGGTCGGCAAGCAGATGCAGTTCTTCGGCGCACGCTGCAACCTTGCAAAGCTTCTTCTTATCGCAATCAACGGCGGTTATGATACAACAAGCGGTATTCACATCGGACCTCAGATGCCCGTTTTAAGCGGCGACAAGCTCGATTATGACGAGGTTATGGAAAGATTTGATATCTACATCAAGTGGTTGAGCAATCTTTATGTTAACACAATGAACATCATCCACTATATGCATGATAAATACGCTTATGAAAAGACTCAGATGGCTCTTCACGATACTCAGGTTGAGCGTTTCATGGCTTTCGGCATTGCAGGTCTTTCGGTTGTTGCCGATTCACTCAGCGCAATCAAGTTTGCAAATGTTAAGCCCATAAAGGATTCAAAGGGTTTCATTTCCGAATTCAAAACAGAGGGAGATTTTCCCAAATACGGCAACGACGATGACCGTGTTGACCTTATTGCAAAGGATATGGCTCACCGCATGATTACCGAGCTTCGCAAAACACCCACCTACCGCCATGCAATCCATACTCTTTCCGTTCTTACAATCACATCGAATGTTATGTACGGCAAGAACACAGGAGCAACTCCCGACGGAAGAAAAGCATCTGCGCCCTTTGCACCCGGTGCAAATCCCATGCACAACAGAGAAGAAAACGGTGCGCTTGCGTCTCTCAACTCCGTTGCAAAAATCAGCTATGACGACTGCCGTGACGGCGTCTCAAACACTTTCTCAATCACTCCCGAAGCACTCGGAAGAACAGATGAGGAAAGAGTTGATAACCTTGTTTCCATTCTTGACGGCTATTTCTCAAAAATGGCTCACCATATCAATGTTAATGTTCTCAACCGTGAAACACTCATGAAGGCATACGAAAATCCCGAGGATTATCCCAACCTAACAATCCGTGTTTCGGGTTATGCGGTTAACTTCAACAAGCTTTCCCGTGAACAGCAGAGAGAAGTTATCAGCAGAACATTCCACGAAGCGATATGACAGGAAGAATTCACTCAATACAAAGCCTTGCAGCCTCGGACGGTCCGGGGCTGCGTTTTGCGGTCTTTATGCAGGGCTGTCCCCTGAGATGCGGCTGCTGTCATAATCCCGACACATGGGATTTCGCCGTCGGAAAAGAATATACGGCAGAAGAAATCGTTCAGAAGGCTTCAAGATATAAATCCTATTTCGGTAAAATGGGCGGAATAACTGTTTCTGGCGGTGAACCTCTTATGCAGGCGGATTTCGTGAGGGAAGCTTTTGAACTTTGCCATAAAGAAGGAATTAACACCTGTCTTGACACTTCGGGATGCATTATGAACGATGAGATTAAAAATCTTCTGAAACATACCGACCGTGTTCTGCTTGATATAAAATACACCGACGGTGAATTATATAAAAAGCATGTCGGCTGTGAAATAGAAAAGCCTCTTGAATTCCTTGATTATCTGAACAAAGAAAAAATCCCCGTTACACTCCGTCAGGTTATTATTCCGACACTTAATGATAACGAGGATAATATTAAAAAGCTCAAAGAAATCGCAGACAGCCATAAATGTGTTGATAAAATTGAGCTTCTGCCGTTCAGAAAGCTTTGTCAGATAAAATATGACAACATGAGAATTGAATTTCCGTTCAGGGATATTCCCGAACCGACTAAAGATACAATGAAAACATTGGAAAAGATGATATAAAACAACCCCTCAGTGAATTTGAACAGGTCCGTTTTTAACGGACCTGTTCAATCATCACCGAGGAGTTGATTGTTTTATACAGAGAGAAGACCTGCGTCGATTACAAACTGCGAGCCTGTTGCATAGCGTGCCTTGTCGCTTGCAAGATAGTCAACAAGGTGAGCAACATCCTCAGGTTCAATCCAGGGAACAGGAAGAAGATTGCCTGCCGAACGCTCTGCAATCTCAAGAGGAGTTGATCCTTCAAGCTCTGCAAGACCGTCGTTCATCGGTGTGTTAACGCCTGTGGGATGAATACTTACAACTCTGATGTTATGAGGTGCAAGCTCGATAGCCCATGCTTTTGTAAGACCTGTGAGACCCCATTTTGAAGCGGTATAGTGAGAGAGTCTGTTGCCGCCTCTGAGACCCATTGTTGAGGAATTGTTGATGATAACACCGCTCTTTGCCTTAATCATGTGAGGTGCAACTCTGCGGGTTACGATGAACGGTCCTTTGAGGTTGATATCAATCATTGCATCCCATTCTTCGTCGGTCATTTCGGTGATGGGGGCATATGCGCAAATACCTGCGTTATTGAAAAGAATATCAATCTTGCCGAATGTCTTGATTGCTTCGTCAACTGCTGCTGTTACGGAAGCATCATCTCTTACGTCGCCCGTTGCGATAACAGCTCTTCTGCCGAGAGCTTCGATTTCCGACTTGAGGCTGATAAGCTCATCGCTTGTGCCGAATGAATATGCGGGATATTCAATCTTCTTTGCAACGTCGAATGCAACGATATCCGCACCCTTGGCTGCAAGTGAAAGAGCAACAGCTCTGCCCTGTCCGTGCGCTGCGCCTGTTATAAACGCAACCTTATTATCAAAATCACCCATTTCAGTTATCTCCTTTTTTCTGATAGTTTATAAGAACTTCATCGAGGGGAACTCTTGCAACGGTATTGAAAAGGTTTGTTGCATACATAATTCCCGCAAATGAAATAAGAAGCACGATTTCTTCAACCGAGAATTTCTCCGCAAGAGCTATATAAATCTCCTTGGGAATATGGTGAGGGTCTGCTGTTATAGCCGC
Organism: Acutalibacteraceae bacterium; assembly: GCA_045531035.1. Classification (GTDB taxonomy): domain Bacteria; phylum Bacillota; class Clostridia; order Oscillospirales; family Acutalibacteraceae; genus CAG-177. The sequence goes on from JAZSDF010000009.1 coordinate 8,144, forward strand.
ACCGAATTTGGTAAGAAGCTTCTCTGTTTCGGTAAGGGTCGGATTATCGGGGTCATCACCCGAGTCAACAAGAATTTTTCTGAAAAATGTTGAGCAGATGAGGCAGTCGTTGCCCGTTGAAATTGCAAGAGAAAAAATTGAAATTGCTCTTTCTCCGATAACGGGTACAAGCTGGTCATAAAGAGTATACCACTCCATATATGCCTTAAAAGCGGGAACGTTATGAAGAAGAGTGCGCTTCATATTGGTTATTCTGCCATGCTTTGCAATCTGGTCTTCATATTCTCTTCTGACTTCTTCGCTTGCGCCTTCATACTCTGTCATAGGTAAGTAAGCCATGATTTATCTCCTTTATAATTATTATCTGTTCATTGCGCTGCTGTTCATAACGAAGTTAAGAACATGCATTGCGTTTTGCTGAAGTTCGCCAACGGTTATACCGTTTTCGGCGGCAATTCCCTTTTTAATTGAGCCGTCGGGCTTGCGGACACCTGCTCTGTTTCCGCCCGGCATAAGAACATTTACGCCTGCACGGACTCTGTAAGCCTGGTCCTTGATTTCGGGGAATTCGGGCGACTTTGATGAACGCATCCACCAGTCGGTCATGATGTTACCCGTATATCCCCATTCCTCTCGAAGAATACGGATGCAGAGTTCATAGTTATAATGACCCCACACACCGTTTATCTTGTTATAGGATGTCATTATGTTCTGCGGATTTGCGGTTTTTACGCATATTTCAAAGCCTTTAAGGTAAATTTCACGGAGTGCTCTTTCAGATACTCTTGAATCGTTATAAATTCTGTTGGTTTCCTGATTGTTGCAGGCAAAATGCTTCGGGCAAGCCGAAACTCCCGCAGACTGAACACCCTTTACAAAAGCCGATGCCATGACACCGGTTACATAGGGATCTTCGGAGAAATATTCGAAATTTCTTCCGCAGAGAGGATTGCGGTGGATATTCATACCGGGTGCGAGAAGAACATCCGAACCCACTCTTATCATTTCCTTACCGACGAGAGAATAAAGCTTTTCAACAAGCTCGGGATTCCATGTGCATGCAAGCCCCGTTGCGTTCGGAAGAAGCGAAGCACCCGAGTTAATTCTGATACCCGAGGGACCGTCGGTTGTTGTTACGGCAGGGACTCCCTTATCACGAAGCGAAGGAAGAACACCGCCGAAGGTACCCGCATTACCCGCCGCACCGAGAGGACTGTTCATAATGTAGTCGCCTCTGCTTATTGCTTCAAGTTCGTCAAAATCGAGCTGGGCAACAAACTGCTTCATGGTAACTTTTCCGTTCTTTACGTCCGCAAGCTTATAGCCTCTGTCACCCGTCTGAAGAAGTGTTTCCGGAATATTATCAAGGATAATCTGCTTAAGGTCATATTTTGCGGTGGTAACAGGTGATTTCTTGATTTCACCGTTAATGAACTTGATTCTGTCAAAGCTTTCTGCAGGTGCTGATGCCTGCTTATATCTTTTCACAATCTGACTTTTTTCCTGCTCATATTCACAGCAGAGAGATGCACTGCGGACATCCGTCCCGAGATAGATTTTATATGTACCCTTTTCAAGGATATATGCGAACTCAACTTCATCGTCATAGGATGACATGTCTTCAATGTTGAAGGAAAGAGTTATTCTTTCGCTTTCACCCGGCAAAAGCTTTTCTGTTTTTGCGAATTTTATAAGCTCTCTTGCCGGCTTACCAAGTCTGCCGCAGGGTGCTTCAAAATAAAGCTGAAGAACTTCCTTACCCGAATATTCACCGATATTTTTAACATCCGCACTTACAGAAAGAGTTACCGTGTCGCATTTACATTCAATGTTTTCAACGGAAAACTCCGTATAACCGAGACCGAAGCCGAAGGGATAGAGAACCTTGTCTTTCGCAAAGGTTTCAAGGCCTCTGTAGCCCACATAAATATCCTCGGTGTAATTATTGTATTTTCTGTCGCCGAAATCCTTACTCGAGGTGTAATCCTCATAGCTTTTTGCGATTGTATCGGTCAGCTTGCCGCTCGGTGAAACATCGCCCGAAAGAACATCGGCTATTGCATTACCGCTTTCCATACCTGACTGCCATACATAAAGGATTGAGGAAATTTTATCACCGTAAGCATCAATCTCCGCCATATCCATAATTCCGCCGCAGTTAAGAAGAACAACAACCTTTTTGAACTCTGCGGTTACGGAATCAAGAAGCTCTTTTTCCGTGTCGGTAAGATAATAACTGCCCTTTTCAAGCTTGTTTTCTCTGTCCTCACCAGCTGACCTGCCGATAACAACGATTGCGGTATCGGACATTGAAGCGGCTGTTCTTGCCATCGAAAAATCAACCGGCATTTCGTCATAGCACATCGGCCAGTTGCCCCAGAAACCGTCGTCAACGGGATTGGCTTCGCTCCATTTTTCATAGGTTGTTGCAAGAAGCTCGTTAACCTTGATTTTTCCGTTATTTCTCAAGCCTTTCATGAGGCTGACTTTATAAGGCACCTTGACATCTCCGCCCGAACCGTATCCGACATAGAAATAATCGTTCTGCACTCTGCCGAAAACAGACACAACTCTGTCCTCGGTTATGGGAAGAACGTTATCCTTGTTTTTGAGCATAACGATACCTTCGGCACCGGTTTCACGGCAAAGCTCAATCATTTCTTTATCGGGAACAAAATCCTTGCCGAGCGAACCGTCGGAAGTACCCTGAGAGGTTGCGGCAGTAACATAATTTACAACCTTACCAACCGTTTTGAATATCTTTTTCTTAAGTTTACCCATGTAATCACCTCTCAGACAACATAATCAACTGCAACGCTCGATTCTCTCACTGCATGCATATGCTTTTTGACAACGGAGCAATGATAGGGGTCATTCTGATAGCTTTCAAGAGCTGCTTCGTCGTCAAGAAGAACTTCAAGAATGATGTCGTATGAACGCTCGGAGTGAAGGAAATCAATGCCGACGGTTATGCCTCTGATTTCAGGCACATTTCCCTGCATTGAAAGAAGAACTTCCTTTGCTTTTTCACATTCAGCAAGGCTGTTGTCTTTGAGTTTGAAACATACAATGTGTTTAATCATTTCAATGTCTCCTTACAGACAAATTTATACATTATAATTATATCACAACAATATATATATATCAATAAAAAACTCCCGAATTATCGGGAGTTTTGAGTGTTTTTTTATTTAGCTTTCGTTTCGCAGTAAATACAGCGATAGGTTTTTGTTGCAGGGTCGGTAAGCTTAAAAACATGGGGCAAATCCTGCTCTGTTGTTGTTATGCAACGGGGATTTTTGCATTTGATAACATCTTTAATCTGTTCGGGAAGAGTAAGCTTTTTCTTTTCACAAAGGACGCCGTCCTTGATGATGTTGACAGTGATATCGGAATCGATATATCCGAGAACATCAAGGTCAACCTGCATATCCGAGTCGATTTTAATAATATCCTTTGAGCCCATTTTCTTGCTGTGGACATTCTTTATGATTGCAACGGTACAGTCAAGCTTATCAAGCTCAAGGTGATAATAAATCTCCATGCTCTTGCCTGCTTTGATATGGTCGATAACAACACCGTTTTTTATTGAATCAATGTGCATTATTCCACCTCCAGAAGTTTGAGAATAAGAGCCATGCGAATGAATTTGCCGTTAAGCACCTGTCTGAAATAGCATGCTCTGGGATCGGAGTCAACGGAAGTGTGAATTTCGTTAACTCTCGGAAGCGGATGAAGAATTGCAAGGTCGGGCTTTGCATCATGGAGCTTTTCGGGGGTAAGAATATAGCTGTCCTTAAGTCTTAAATAATCCTCTTCGTTGAAGAAGCGTTCACGCTGAACACGTGTCATATAGAGGATATCAAGCTTCGGCATAACCTCTTCAAGATCGGTGGTTTCGGTATATTTCATACCCTCATGAGAAAGAATACCCTTCTTGAGATAACCCGGAAGAGTGAGTTCTTCGGGGGAAATAAGCACAAACTCAATGCCCGTATATCTTGAAAGAGCTTCGATAAGCGAATGAACGGTTCTGCCGAATTTGAGGTCACCGCAGAAGCCGACCGTCATATTGTTAAGCCTGCCCTTTTCACGTTTTATGGTGAGAAGGTCGGTGAGAGTCTGCGTAGGATGGTTGTGTCCGCCGTCACCTGCATTGATAATGGGAACGCTTGAAGCCATTGATGCAACAAGAGGTGCACCCTCTTTAGGATGACGCATTGCAATAATATCCGCATAACAGCTTACCGTTCTTGCAGTATCGGCAACGCTTTCACCCTTGGCAGCGGATGATGAGTTTGCCTCGGAAAATCCAAGCACCTGACCGCCGAGTTCATACATCGCAGCTTCAAAGCTAAGGCGGGTTCTTGTTGACGGCTCAAAAAAGAGGGTTGCGAGTTTTTTATATCTGCACTTATCCCTGTATTTAACGGGATTTGCAATGATATCCTCTGCAACGGCAATAAGCTCGTCTATTTCATCAAGCGAGAGCGAAAGAATGTCTATCAGACTTCTCATTTTGCTCCCCCTATCCAGCTTTCGTCGGAGGGATTGTTTCTGAAAGCTATAAGGCGTGCAACATCTTCGGGCTTGATATAGCCGGTTTCAGCAGCCACTTCAGCGATAACATCAAGGTTTGTGAGGCTTACGTTCTTGACATCTGCAGCTGCAAGTCTGTCAAGACCCTTCTTCATGCCGTAGGTGAAGATGCTTGCGATACCGAGAACTTCCGCACCTGCTTCACGGAGAGCTTCAACAACTTCAATAACACTGCCGCCGGTTGAAATAAGGTCTTCGATAACAACAACCTTCTGACCCTTTTCAAGCTTGCCTTCAATCTGGTTGCCTCTGCCGTGGTCCTTTGCGCCGGAGCGAACATAACCCATGGGCATATCAAGCATATGAGCTGTGATAGCTGCATGAGCGATACCTGCGGTTGAAGTACCCATAAGCACTTCAGCTTCGGGATAATACTTTTTAACTGTTTCTGCGAGACCCTTTTCAACATCTGTACGAACTTCGGGTGCGGTAAGAGTCAGTCTGTTGTCGCAGTAAATGGGGCTTTTAATGCCGCTTGCCCATGTGAATGGTTCTTCGGGACGAAGAAAAACAGCACCAATCGAAAGTAAATCTTTTGCAATAAGCTTTTCCATATTATAAATCCTCCTGATATTATTAACTGATTAACCTACAAATTCCGCAACACATCTTCTGTAAGCCGCTACGGGGTCTTCTGCTGCTGTAATGGGTCTGCCGACTACAATATAATCGGAACCGAGTTCCTTTGCTTTTGCGGGAGTTGTAACTCTTACCTGGTCACCGATGTCACCGTCTGCAAATCTTACACCGGGGGTAACAGTTAAGAACTTCGCACCGCAGCGGTCATGAACCTTGCCTGCTTCAAGGGGTGAGCAAACAACACCATCAAGACCTGCTTTTTCTGCGTTTGATGCATAGTGCATAACAACCTCATCAAGAGGTTTATCAATAAGAAGCTGTTCTCTCATTCTTTCCTCGCTTGTGGAGGTAAGCTGTGTAACGGCGATGAGGAGAGGTCTTGTGCCGTCGGGCTTTGTGAGACCTTCAATGGCAGCCTGCATCATTTCGATAGTGCCGCTTGCATGAAGATTTGTCATATCAACATCAAGGTTGCTGAGAACGCTCATAGCCTTCTTTACGGTGTTGGGAATATCGCAGAGCTTGAGATCGAGGAAAATCTTGTGGCCTCTCTCCTTGATTTCCTTTACGATTGAAGGACCTTCCGCATAGAAAAGCTCCATGCCGATTTTTACATAAGGCTTTTCATCCGTAAACTTATCAAGAAAATCCATTACTGCCTGCTTGCTGCTGAAATCGCAAGCTACGATTACATCTTTACCCATTGTAAGCACATCCTTTTATTTCATTTAAATTATTGATACCGTATTTTGCCATGGCCTCGGGAAGCTCATCTATAATTTCCTTGCAAACATAAGGATTGACAAGATTTGCCGCACCGACTTCAACTGCCGTTGCACCCGCCATGATAAACTCAAGAACATCGCGTGCATTTGAAACACCGCCCATTCCGACAACGGGCACTTTGACTGCCTGACTGACCTGATAAACCATTCTGAGCGCAACGGGCTTTATTGCCGCACCCGAGAAACCGCCCATTTTGTTTGCGATAACAGGTTTTCTTGTTTTAAGGTCAATTCTCATTCCGAGAAGAGTATTTATAAGGCTGATACCGTCTGCACCTGCTTCCTCACAAGCCTTTGCGATGGAAACTATATCTGTAACATTAGGTGAAAGCTTGATAATTACGAGTTTTGTTGTTACGGCTTTGACGGCTTTTGTAACCTCTGCCGCAGCTTCGCGCGAAGTGCCGAAGCTCATTCCGCCGCCGTGAACATTCGGGCAGCTTATATTAACTTCAAGCCAGCCGACCTGCTCCTGCTTGTCTATTTTTTCGCAGGTGTAAGCATATTCTTCAAGCGAAAAACCGCTGACATTTGCCATAACGGGTTTTGAAAAACATTTTGCAAGTTTGGGGAGTTCATCGCTGATAACCTTTTCAACGCCCGGATTCTGAAGTCCTACGGCATTAATCATTCCGCTGTCACATTCGGCAATTCTTGGTGTGGGATTGCCGAAGCGAGGATCTTTTGTTGTACCCTTGAACGAGAAAGTTCCGAGGCAGTTGATATCATAAAGCTCTGCAAATTCATAGCCGAATCCGAACGTGCCCGAAGCGGGAATAATCGGATTATCAAGCTCAATTCCGCAAAGATTAACCTTTGTGTTTACCATATTATTTCCTCCCTTTCAAGCACGGGACCGTCCCTGCATATTCTCTTGTTGCCGTACTTTGTTTTACACGAACAACCCATACATGCACCGAAGCCGCAACCCATTCTTTCTTCAAAGCTGTACTGACCGCTTGTTACCGCAATTTTTTCAATCGCTCTGAACATTGGCATGGGTCCGCAGGTGAAGAAATAATCATATTCAAGGTCTTTAAGTATATCGGTTACAAAACCCTTTGTTCCGAATGAACCGTCAACGGTTGAAACGCATACCACTGCACCGAGTTTTTCAAACTCCTCTTTATAAAAAATCTCGTCCATTGTGTTGAAACCGAGGATAACTGTTACATCCTTACCCTCGGAAAGAAGCTTTTTGCAGAGATTGAACATCGGAGGAACTCCTACACCACCGCCGATAAGAACAGCTTTTTTGCCGCTTTTTGCGGTGTCAAAACCGTTACCGAGACCGCAGAGAATATCAAGGCTTTTTCCCTCTTCAAGCTTTGCCATTGCCTCTGTTCCTTCACCGACAACCTTATAAATGATTGTTACCGTTTTATCGTCATAATCGCAGATTGAAATAGGTCTGCGAAGATAGAAGCCTTCAAGAAGAATGTTGAGAAACTGACCGGGGGCTGTGATGTGCGAAGTGTCGCCCTCAAGCTTCATTTCATAGATATCCTTTGTCAGAGGCTTGTTTGAAAGAATTTTATAAATTCCTCTGTTCATTATTTATCCCCCTTTTTCCATGCTATTTTTCCGCCGCATACGGTCATAAGACATTCACCGTATACTTCATATCCTTCAAACGGAGTTGCTCTTCCTTTTGAAAGAAATTCATCAGGATTTACCGTGTATTTGCTGTCAAGGTCAAACACGGTAAAATCGGCAGGCATACCGTTTTCGAGCGAGCTGTTGAAACCGAATCTTTTTGCGGGATTCGTGCTCATAAGCTCAATCAATTTATCGAGAGTGATTATGTTTTCTTTGACAAGATAAGTATAGAGCAGAGGGAACGCTGTTTCTATTCCGACGATTCCCATTGCACTTTTTTCAAGACCCCTGCCCTTTTCTTCTTCGGAATGAGGCGCATGGTCGGTTGCAATCATATCAATCGTACCGTCACAGATGCCCTCAATAAGAGCAAGTCTGTCGCTTTCATCACGAAGCGGAGGATTCATCTTGAATCTGCCGTGCTCCTGCAAATCCTTATCGCTGAGAATAAGATAATGCGGCGCGGTTTCGCAGGTAACGTCAACGCCTTCCGCCTTTGCTTTTCTGATAAGCTCAACACTTTCTTTTGTTGAAATATGACAGACGTGATATGCACAGCCCGTTTCCTTGGCAAGCTTCAGGTCGCGTTCAATGGGTTTCCATTCACTTTCCGAGCAGATTCCTCTGTGTCCGTGTTCTTCGGCATATCTGCCTTTATGAATATATCCGCCTTCAAGAAGCGAGTTATCCTCGCAATGCGCAACTATCATTCTGCCGAGCGACTTTGCTTTGAGCATAGCCTGTCTCATCATTTCTTCGCTCTGAACACCCTTACCGTCATCGGAAAAAGCGCACACTTCATCAAGCATTGCTTCCATATCAGAAAGAGCCTCGCCGTTTTGTCCGACGGTTATTGAACCGTAAGGCTTGACATTGATCACGGCGTTGTTTTTTATCAGCTCGAGCTGAACATCAAGGTTTTCTTTGTTATCGGGAACGGGATTGAGATTGGGCATTGAGCAGACGGTTGTATATCCGCCTCTTGCGCACGCTTTTGTTCCCGTTTTAACCGTTTCTTTATAAGAAAATCCCGGCTCTCTGAGATGAACATGAACATCAATAAAGCCGGGAAAAACAGCACAATTATCAAATTGAAAAACAGTACCCGAAGCACCGCCGAAAACGCCGCCTGAAACAGAAATATCTACGGGCATATCCTTACCGTATTTTTTACATCCTTTAACAGTAAAACTCATAGTCTTTTCCTTTCATCAATACTCTAATAAGTATAACAATATCAATAAAAAAAGTCAACATCTGTAAAGAAAAAATTAAGTAACAGTTTGCACTTGACAAACTGCAATTGTTGACATAAAATTATATATTATTGTTTTTAATAAACAGGAGGATGTACAATGGGAATGACTATAGGTCAGAAGCTGATTAAGAGCCATCTTGTCAGCGGCGAAATGATACCTGGTACCGAAATCGGTCTTAAGATTGACCAGACACTCACTCAGGACGCAACGGGTACCATGGCATATCTTGAATTTGAAGCAATGGGCGTTGAAAGAGTACGCACAGAGCTTTCCGTTTCATATATCGACCACAACACTCTTCAGAACGGTTTTGAAAATGCGGACGACCACAGATTTATTCAGAGCGTTGCAAAGAAAAGAGGTCTTCTTTTCTCAAAACCGGGCAACGGCATCTGCCACCAGCTTCATCTTGAACGCTTCGGAAAACCCGGTAAGACTCTTATCGGTTCAGACAGCCATACACCCACAGGAGGCGGTATCGGTATGCTCGCTATCGGTGCAGGCGGTCTTGACGTTGCAGTTGCAATGGGCGGCGGTACATACTACACAACAATGCCAAAAATGACACTTGTACGCCTTTCGGGCAAGCTTTCTCCCTGGGTCGGTGCAAAGGATATCATCCTTGAAGTTCTCCGTATCATGAGCGTTAAGGGCGGCGTAGGCAAAATCATCGAATACGGCGGTGAAGGTGTCAAAACACTTTCTGTTCCCGAAAGAGCAACCATCACAAACATGGGTGCGGAGCTCGGTGCAACAACCTCTGTTTTCCCCTCAGACGAAATCACCAAGTCATTCCTCAAGGCTCAGGGCAGAGAAGAAGACTGGACAGAGCTTCTTCCCGACGCAGATGCAGAATATGATGAAATCATCGATATCGACCTTTGCAAGCTTGCTCCCATGGCGGCTATGCCTCATATGCCCGACAATGTTAAAACCGTTGAAGAAATCGGCAATATCGAAATCAGTCAGGTCTGCATCGGTTCATGCACAAACTCATCTCTGCTTGACCTTCTTAAGGTTGCGGCTATACTTAAGGGCAAGAAGGTTGCTCCTAACGTAAGCCTCACCATTTCACCGGGTTCAATGCAGGTTCTCAATATGCTTTCACTCAACGGTGCACTTTCCGACATTCTTTGTGCAGGCGCAAGACTTCTTGAATGTTCATGCGGTCCCTGTATCGGTATGGGTCAGTCACCGCAGTCAAAGGGTGTTTCACTCCGTACCTTCAACAGAAACTTTGAGGGTCGTTCGGGTACTGCAGATGCGGGCATTTACCTCGTAAGCCCCGAGGTTGCGGCTGCATCGGCTATCACAGGTTATCTCACTGACCCGAGAACACTCGGCGAGATGCCTGAAATCACAATGCCTGAGCGTTTCATTATCAACGATAACATGATTGAAAAGCCCGCAAATGTTGAAGAGGCTGACTGCGTTGAAATCAAGTACGGTCCCAACATCAAGCCCTTCCCCACAAGCGTTGAGCTTCCCGAAAGCATCGAAGCTCCTGCAATTCTTAAAGTAGGTGACAACATCACGACCGACCACATCATGCCTGCAGGTGCAAAGATTCTCCCTTACCGTTCAAACATTCCTTTCCTTTCAAACTTCTGCTTCAAGCAGTGTGACGAGCACTTTGCAGAGCGTTGCAAGGCTGCAGGCAAAGGCTTCATTATCGGCGGTGCAAACTACGGTCAGGGTTCATCGAGAGAACACGCAGCACTTGTTCCTCTCTATCTCGGAATCAAGGCTGTTATCGCTAAATCATTTGCAAGAATCCATTGCGCAAACCTCATAAACGCAGGTATCATGCCTTTCACATTTGCAAATCCCGATGATTATGACAAGATTGACACCGACGATATTCTTGCTCTCAACAATATCAGAGAAAACATCAAGAACGGTGCAAAGGTTGTCCTTGAAAATGTTACAAAGGGCGAGAAATACGAACTTGCATATGACTATTCCGACAGACAGACCGCAATGATTCTTGACGGTGGACTTCTTAACTACACAAAGAATATCGGCAAATAAGGAGATATAAAAATGACTGAAGTACAGATTAAGGCTGCTCTTGAAAAGTTTGAAGCTCTTATCAGAGAGCAGAACGCAAGAAGCGAAGCTATCAAACAGCAGGGCGATTTCATTGATTATTCCACTCTTGACAAGCTCACAATCGGCGTTTGCGGCGGCGACGGCATCGGCCCCATCATCACAAACGAGGCTGCAAGAGTTCTTGAATTCCTTCTTAAAGAGGATGTTGAAGCCGGCAAAATCGAGTTCAAAACAATCGACGGTCTCACAATCGAAAACCGCGTTGCAGTTAACAAGGCTATACCCGATGACGTTCTTGAAGAACTCAAAAAATGCCCCGTTATCCTCAAAGGTCCCACAACAACGCCTCAGGCAGGCGATCCCTGGCCCAACATTGAATCGGCTAACGTTGCAATGAGAAAGGCTCTTGACCTTTTTGCAAATCTCCGTCCCGTTAAGGTTCCCGAAGAAGGTATCGACTGGACATTCTTCCGCGAAAACACAGAAGGTGCATATGCAGTCGGTTCAAAGGGCGTTAACATCACAGACGACCTTGCAATGGACTTTGTTGTTACCACAACAGAAGGCACACAGAGAATCGCAAAACTTGCTTATGACTATGCGAGAAGAAACAAGAAGGACAGAGTTTCCATCATTCAGAAGGCTAACGTTATCAAGACAACAGACGGTAAATTCCTTAACCTCTGCAAAGAAATCGGCAAGGAATATCCCGAAATCACAACCGACGAATGGTATATCGATATCACAACCGCAAAACTCATCGACAAAAAGAGAAGAACAGACTTCAAGGTGTTCGTTCTTCCCAATCTTTACGGTGATATAATCACAGACGAGGCAGCTGAATTCCAGGGCGGCGTAGGCACAGCAGGCAGCGCAAACATCGGCAAGAAATATGCTATGTTTGAAGCTATCCACGGCTCAGCACCCAGAATGATGAGAGAAGGCAGAGGACAGTATGCAGATCCCTGCTCAATGCTCAGAGCGGCTGTTATGCTTCTTTCACACATCGGTAAGCAGGCTGAAGCAGACAAGCTCGAAAGAGCACTTGATATCTGCATGTACGAAGAAAAGAAGCTCAAGATTACAGGCAGAGCAGACGGTGCAACCTGCGAAGATTTCGGCAATTACGTTATGGAAACTCTTACCACTCTTTAATAAAAACATCAATATCCCCCATGAAAAGTAGTTTTTCATGGGGGATATTTTCATATTCACTTATTGATTATCGGTGTTATCACGGGTTTTCCCTCTCTGTCAAGCAAGGGAGTCAGACCGCCTGAATATCCGTTTTCGATAAAGAGATAATTTACTCCGGTTTCCTTATCAACATAAATCATCGCTCCGCCTAAGCCCTGAGAATACACTTTTTCAAATCTTT
>JAZSDF010000112.1:0-14496 GCA_045531035.1 Acutalibacteraceae bacterium
GTGAAAAACTCAGTGCAAATCTTTTCAAGCTTTGCTTCGGTATATCGGGAAGCTGCCCACATCATATCGCGGGAAAACGCCTTTCCGAAGTTACCCTTTGAGTCAACATAAGGATGAAGAAGCGCTTCGTAACCCTTTGAAAGTCTTACCATTGTATCATAAATAGCAGCATCGCCATGAGGATTAAGCTGCATAACCTGACCAACAATTTTTGCAGATTTTGCTCTTGCGCCCGTAAGAAGACCCATTTTATACATCATATAAAGAATTTTTCTGTGCGATGGCTTAAAACCGTCAATTTCAGGGATTGCACGGCTCATTATAACACTCATCGCATAGGGCATAAAGTTAACTTCAAGCGCATCGACGATTGGCTGATTAACAACTTCACCTGCGCCGAAAATATGAGTTTTATCATCAAGCTGTCTGAGAGATGCGTTTATATCTTTTTTGGATTTTTTAGCCATATTTAATCTCCGTAAAAATCAGAATTAAGAAACATCGGTCAAATCTATATACAGATGACCGTTTTCAGCAATATAATCTTTTCTGCCGGCAAGATTGTCACCGAGAAGCAAATCAAATTTTTCGCTTGTTTCCTGGGCAAAAGAAGGTTCAATTTTTATAAGTCTTCTTGTTGAAGGATTCATTGTTGTCAGCGACATCATATCTGGATCGTTTTCACCGAGACCCTTTGAGCGCTGAATGGAATATTTTTTATTACCTATTTCAGCAATAACATCATTTTTTTCTTTTTCGGTATAAGCAAACCATGTTTCATCTCCGCAATTTATTTCATAAAGCGGAGACTCTGCAATGAAAACTTTACCCTCATTAATAAGCGTAGGCATTAATCTGTAAATCATAGTGAGAATAAGTGTTCTGATATGGAATCCGTCAACATCGGCATCGGTGCAAATTATAATCTTATTCCATTTTAGCATATCGAGATTAAATGAAATCATATCCTTACCCGATTTCTTCTTTGAAGGAACTTCAACACCGCATCCTATTACTTTAATTAGATCAGTAATTATATCACTTTTAAAAATGCGTTCATATTCGGATTTAAGGCAGTTAAGGATTTTTCCTCTTACAGGCATAATAGCCTGGAATTCGGCGTTTCTCGACTGCTTACAAGCACCCAAAGCCGAGTCACCTTCAACGATAAACAATTCGCGAAGCTCAACATCCTTTGTTCTGCAGTCAACAAATTTCTGAATTCGGTTTGTCAGATTGCTTACATTCTGAATGAGAGATTCTTTCATGCCAAGTCTTGTTTTTTCTGCCTTGACACGGCTTCTCATATTAATAAGAACCTGCTCTGCAATTTTACCTGCTTCAAGCGGATTTTCAATGAAATATACCTCAAGCTGATGCTTAATGAAATCAGTCATTGCATCCTGAATAAATTTATTGGTAATTGCTTTTTTGGTCTGGTTTGCATAAGATGTCTGTGTTGAGAATGAAGAAATAACAAGAACAAGACAATCTTCGATATCCTGAAATGTTATTTTGCTGTCGCTCTTCTGATACTTGTTATTTTGTTTGAGATATGAATCAATCTGCGCTACAAAACCAAGTCGGGTAGCTTTATCAGGAGAACCACCGTTTTCAAGAAAGCTTGAATTATGATAAAATTCTTTAAGCTGAATTTTATTTGAAAATGTAAGAGAAATATTCATTTTAAGCTTATAGTCAGCCAAGTCTTCTCTGTCTCTGCCGACTGCATCGCCCTGCCAAGTCTGAACACTTGTCAAAGAATCATTTCCGACACATTCTTTTACATAGTCTTCAATGCCGTTTTCATAAAGATATTCATAGGTTTCAAAGCTTTTACCAACTTGATTTTTAAGAATAAACTTAACTCCGGCGTTAACTACAGCTTGTTTTTTCAAAGTACCCTGAAAATACTCAAGCGGAATATCAATATCAGTAAAAACATCAAGGTCGGGAAGCCATTTGATTCTTGTTCCGGTGTCTTTTTTATTATATTCTTCTTTAATCATATCTCCGACAATGAAACCTTTTTTGAAGTTAAGAAGATATCTGTATCCGCCGGTGTGGATTTCAGCTTCCATATAATCAGAAGCGAATTGTGTTGAGCACAGACCGAGACCGTTAAGACCAAGTGAATATTCATAACTGCCATTATTATTTGTATCGTACTTACTGCCTGCATACATTTCGCAGAAAGCAAGCTCCCAGTTATAACGCTTTTCTTTATTGTTATAGTCAACAGGTAAACCTCTGCCAAAGTCCTGAACTTCAATTGAATGGTCGGCGTATCTTGTTACAATTATTTTACTGCCGAATCCTTCGCGTGCTTCGTCAATCGAGTTTGAAATAATCTCAAAAGCAGCGTGCTGACATCCGTCAAGCCCGTCAGAGCCGAAAATAACTGCAGGTCTTTTTCTGACTTTATCGGGACCTTTGAGCAAGGTCATACTTTCATTATTATATTCGGGTTTTTTAGCCATTCGGTCAATCCTCCCAAATTTCGCAATTTTTACAAATAGCATTATACCATATCTTGAAGCAATGTCAAGGTTTTGCACAAGTTATTGATTGCGTTTTACGATATTATCTGATAAATTAAAACAAAAACCAAGCTTTTTACAGCTTGGTTTAGCATTAAAATATAACAGACTTTTTCTTGCCTTTTTTATTTACGGGATGTTCTTTAATTCTGACAATATAGTCAAAATTAATTACCTCTTCGCCGTCACGTGTTTTTATGCAGAGCCAGTTATCCTCAACAGCTGATATGTTACATTCTATTGCGGAAGAATTATTGTTTGAAGTATAAACAATGCAGTCTTTGCCGATATATCTGCTGAAAATATCTTCCATTTCAACAATGCCTCTTTTCTTTCTTTTTTTGATGATTCTTCTTATGTTATGATTCTTTTCTTCTCTGTAAATTATTAATAATAAAATGAAAAGAAAAATTATCGGAATATAACTGTTCAAAGTATAACACCGCTCTTTCTTTCCATTCTCAGATAAGAGCCGGCAGGTATTTCAAAAGGACAGTCGATAGTAAAATTCATCATCGGATGCGGTGCGTTTTCAACCTTTTCTCCGTTTTCATTTTTCAAATTGTTTACAGTGATTTTAATGGGTTCTTTACCTTTTATCATTACTTCAAGCTCATCACCTTCAAAAAAGCGATTACGCTGTGACGCATAAAGAACACCGTCTTTCCAATCCTCTGCAATTGCAGCAACATCCCATTCACGGACATATCCTCCGTTATAGAATATCTGTGCATCATCCATGGGAGTTGAAAAATAAAAACCGGTGCAATACTGACGGTTGCTTGCTTTTCTGACTTCATCAATTATCCATTGTTCGGGTTTCCAATCAACAGAAAAACCTGATTTTTCATAACTGTCAAGGGCGCATCTGTAAGCATTAACAGAAACAGCTGTGTAATATGCGGATTTTGCTCTTCCTTCAATTTTAAAACTGTTTATACCGGCTTTGACGAGCTCAGGAATATGTTCAATAAGACACATATCACGAGAGTTCATTATGTAGGTGCCCGTGTTATCTTGTTCAACAGGAAAGTATTCACCGGGACGCTTTTCCTCAACGAGAGAATATCGCCAACGGCAAGGCTGAGCACAGTCTCCCCTGTTTGAATCTCTGCCCGTCATATAATTTGAAAGAAGGCATCTTCCCGAAAAAGAAACACACATGGCACCGTGAACAAAACATTCTATTTCAAGGTCTGCGGGAGTGTTCTTTCTTATTTCAATGATTTCATCAAGCGAAAGCTCTCTTGCGGTTACTATTCTTTTTGCGCCCATTTCATAAAATGCATTTGCTGAAGCATAATTTGTTATTCCAGCCTGAGTAGAAACATGGATTTCAACATCTGGAGCATATTCCTTTGCTATTCCCAAAACACCGATATCAGTTATTATAAAAGCATCAACGCCGCTTTCAGAGGCATATCTAAAAAAATCAGGAAGTCTTGAAATTTCATTGTTTCTTGGTACTGTATTACAGGTAAGATAAACCTTTACACCCTTTGAATGTGCATAGTCACATGCTTTTTTTAAATTTACACCGCCAAAACTTGCCGCAGCAGTTCTCATTCCGAAACAATCCGAGCCGAGATATACTGCATCGGCTCCGTATTCAACCGCAGCTTCAAGTCTTTCGAAATCACCTGCAGGGGCAAGTAATTCAGGTTTTAAATTAGTAATCATAGATAAATTCTACTCCTAACGGTTATTGGCTCTTAAAACTTCAATACCGTTTCTATCATGTTCTGTCTGAGTTTTTGCCATATAAATCTTTCCGTACTTATCATGTCGGAAATAGAAATAATCAGTATCTTCGGGGAATAATGCAGCTTTTATTGCATCGTCACCGGGATTACATATCGGTCCGGGAGGAAGTCCCTGACTGATGTAGGTATCGTAATAATTTGCAAATATTGCTGCTTTATCGGGAGTAATATTAGGTTTAATATAATTGTTTATATAGTTTTTAGTTGAGTCACATCCGAGAAGAGGCCATGAAACAGGATGGCTCAATCTGTTATGAAGAACAGAAGAAACAAGTCCCATCTGAGATTTATTGGCAGCTTCGCGTTGAATAATTGATGCTATAATAATAATTTCATCACGAGTCATTCCGAGTTTTTCACGCTGTTCTTCATATTCATCTGTCCATTTTGATTTTGAAGTATCAAGAAATTTTCTGATAACGCTGTTAGCATTGCTCTTTTCATAAAATTCATAGGTATCAGGATAAAGATAACCTTCAAGTGTAAATGTTCTGTTTGGAACATTACCTATTTCGTTAATAAAATCATAATCAAAATCCGCACCGCTTACAGAAGCAAGAAGTTCATTTTTACTGCAAACCCCAAACTCATCAATTTTATCGAAAATTTGATATATTGACCAGCCTTCCGGGAAAACAAGAGTTACAGTATCCGCTGTCTGTGCAATTTGCTTGAATTCCGTAAGATAGCCTTCAAGACCCATATTCTTCTGAACATAATATATATCACCAAAATAAACAGGATCTGAGGGTTTATTTTTTTTATTAATGTTTTTAATAAAATTAAATGTTTTATAAAATACTTTGCAGAATGTTTTTTGTTTTACAAGGTCATTTTCAGCTAGAATATCAATTATTTCATCTGTTGAGGCATCATTGGGAATGTTAATCTGTACCTTTTCGTCACTTCTGCCGAATGCAAGAATATCATTTATACACGAAATAGCAAAAGCTGAAAAAGCAGTAGAAAAAATAATGACAACAGCACAAAAAACAGCCGTTACTGTATCAAAAGCACGTTTACGTTTGTTCTTTCTGCCGGAAGAGGTGTTCCTCTGCTGCGTAACAGTCTGCGGACCGGGCTTGGCGGGCTTTCTGTTTGAAAAATAAATTTCTCCGTTATATCGAGGCTGCTGATCATCAAAATCATACGAAGAAGTATCGCTGTCATCGATATGAACTTCAAATTTTTTCTTTGATGTAACGGGAGGTGGCATAAGATTATCGAGGTCGGAAGGATTAAGGAATCCGTCGTCCTCAATGTTAACCTTAAACTTTTTTTTGTTTTCATTATCCATATGTAGAAACCTCCTCTTTTTTATGGTTCCTTAAGCAATATTCTGTTAATATAGTGTCAATTTTCACATCAAAATCTTCACATGGAATATTTGAAGAAATACATCTTTCGTAAGTAAGCCCGAGCGAAGGAAGATTATGTTTGGATAAAAATCTGTCGTAATATCCTCCGCCGTATCCGAGCCTGTTACCTTTATTATCAAAAGAAACACCCGGAACTATACATAATGTTTTGAAAAAGTCAGTAACTTTTTTTGAATTTAAAACATCTACACTCGGAATACCGAATTTTCCTTCTTTTAACTCATCGACAGAATTAATATAATAAAATATCATTTCACTACTGTTACAATAAGGTACGGCAACTTTTTTATTCTTGGCAAAAAGGTAATTCATAATATCAACAGTTCCGACTTCATTTTTAACTGATATATATATCAGAAATGTATCATAATTATAAAAAAATGATGAATTTACAAATTTTGTAAAGATTGTTTTGTCAAATTCATCTTTTTCAGACGGCGAAATACCGCTTCGGATTTTTATATAAAAATCCCTTATATCTTTTTTGCTTGTCATGAGCATTGAAGTGTTGATTTAAGTTTATCGGATGTATTTTTATCAAGCAGTTCGGCAACAATTTCCAGACCGAAATCAATTGCACTTCCCATACCTTTTGCAGTAATAATCCCATCAGAATTGCAAACATATTCCGAAGAAACAATTGCTCCCTCAAGTTCTTCTTCAAAACCGGGAAAACATACGGCTTTCTTGCCTTTAAGAAGACCTTTTCTGCCGAGAATCATAGGAGCGGCACAAATAGCACAGATTAATTTGTTTTGTGAATAACAAAAATCAATTATGCCGTTAACAACATTGTTATTCATAAGATTTGTTGTACCCGGCATACCTCCGGGAAGAATAATACCGTCAATACTCTTGTCACAAATTACTTTATCTACCGTTGTATCACACATTACAGAAATGTTATGCGAGCCCTTTACGGTTTGAGAGTCAACACCGACACTCATTATTTCTATTCCCGCTCTTCTGATAATGTCAAGCGTAGCGATGGCTTCAACTTCCTCAAAACCATCGGCAAAGAACATATAGAGCATATTATTCCCTCCAGTTAATCAAGCGTTAGATTAAGATAAGCATCGCTTAAATTATCAATCAATTCATTTGCATCATTATTTACGGCAAGCAGCATGCCCGAATCAACAACTTTACATTTATCATGATTAAAACCATACGGTAAATCAATTATTATTGAATCATATTTAGAAGCAATATTATTTCTATTTAAACACTCGGTAATTTCTTCAACCGAAGAAAAAGTGTTTTCTTTAATATGAACTGAATTATCGTCTATGCTGTAAAGTATATATCCGTCGGCAGATGCAAAAAATTCACCGCCGAAATGCTTGTGATGTCGGATTGCAAATTCAATTGATTTTCTGTTCCATTTAAAATAGTTAAAATCAACAAACGCTTTATATCTTAAACCGTAATAATCGTTATTAAATAAAATATCAGAAAATTCTTTTATATTCGCAGAAAAATCAAATCTAATTTCAGCTATTTTTTTTGAAAAAACAGTTTTGTATCCGAATTTTGAATAATAATTGTATAAGGATTCTTCTGCAGGTTTAAGAGCAATAAAATATTTCTTGCGTTCTCTTGATAACAATTTGGCAAACTCAAGCATATTCGCCATTATTCCCTTGCCCCTGTATGTTTCAGCGGTACAAGCAGCATATAGATAATATGAAGGATAATCAATTCCTTTGATATGCATATCTCCGTCAAGAAGAAACAACACAGAAACAACTTTTCCGTTATATTCGCAGACAACGGTATTATCGGACAAATAGTATTCATCAAGAAAGAATTTTATATCCTCAAAAGAATCACCGAATGATTCACTCCACAATAAAATTATATCATTGATATCAGTTGTCACAGATAATCGAATCATAATTCAATCCCAATCGCTTTGGAAACAGCTTCAAAAACAGCATCCGAAATAACTTCTATAGGTAAAGCTTCTCCGTTTTTGCTGCAATTTATTCTGGTCCATCCGAGCTTGTTGCAAGCATAATCAGCGGCAATTCGGCAATTATTGAGATATTCAACATTCTTTTCATGAATATCTTTCTTTGACTCATCGCCGTTATATCTTCCTGTCATGAGTTTTTGAGAAACCTCGATAGGCATATCAAGATAAACAACAGCATCGGGCTTAGGAATACCCATTTTATTATATTCAAAATCTTCAAGCCACTCAAGATAAGAATCCCATTCACCTCTGTCAGTCTTTGTAAGCTGGTGATAGGCGTTTGAAGTTGTGTATCTGTCAGCAAGAAAGATTTCACCGTTAAGATATTTTTCTTTCCAATAGCAATTATAGCTTACATATCTGTCAACTGCAAAAAAAGATGAAGCAGCATAGGCGTTTACATCCTCAGGATTCTTACCGAATCTGCCTGCAAGATACATTTTAACTAGTTCACAAGCAGGGTCATCATAGTTCGGAAGCTTTATAAAATTAATATTCAAACCAATATCAAAAAGCTTTTTTCTGAGCAACTCCTCTTGTGTAGATTTACCGCTGCCGTCAAGTCCTTCAATAACGATAAGTTTTCCTGCCATACTTCCTCCATTTTAAAAATAATTATTATTTATTATATCAATAAAAAATTTATATTTCAAGTATAAATAAGACACTTCTGATATTTAATGTTGTCAACCAATAATTTCTCTGATATAATGTCTTGAGAAAGATGGTGTTTTTAATGTTTAATTTTTTTATTGAAGAAGGCAACAGACAAAATAATCGCTACATCATCAGCGGGGCGGATTATAATCACATCAAAAATGTTCTCAGAATGAAAATCGGCGATGAGTTTCTTGTAAGTGAAAATAATGTCAGCAATCTTTGCCGAATCGAAAACTTTGAATGTGAATATGTTATAGCAGAAATAATTGAAGAAAGCTTTCAAGACACAAGTCTGCCTGTAAAAATCTATCTTTTTCAGGGTTTACCAAAAAGCGATAAATTAGAATTGATAATTCAGAAAGCGGTTGAGCTTGGCGTTGAGGGAATTATTCCTGTTGAAATGAACCGTTGTATTGTTAAACTTGATGACAAGAAAAAGAAAAGCAAAACAGAGCGCTGGCAATCAATTGCCGAAAGTGCAGCAAAGCAAAGCAAACGCACATCCATTCCAAAAGTAAATAATGTTTTAAGTTATAAACAAGCTCTTGAAATGGCATCGGAACTTGATATATTTTTAGTTCCGTATGAGTGTAAAGACGAAATGAAATCAACTGTAAATGCTCTTGCAAAAATAAAACATGGTATGTCTGTCGGTATTCTTATCGGACCAGAAGGCGGATTCGAACTAAACGAAATCAACTCAGCAATTGAAGCCGGCGGTTTACCTGTTTCACTCGGAAAACGTATTCTGAGAACAGAAACAGCAGCAATAACAGCTGTAGGTATGTGTATGCTTTATGCAGAAATAAAAATTAACGGAGAAAATGAATGAAGAAATTACCGTTTGAATATTCTGATAGAATGAAAAAAATTCTAGGAAACGAGTTTGAAAATTACATAAATGCTCTTGAAAGTTCTCCTGTCCGTGCTTTCAGAGTTAATACAGACAAGATTTCTCTTGATGAATTTGAAAAGATCAATATATTTTCAAACGAAAAAATTCCGTATGTTGATAATGGTTTTTACCTTGATTATGAAAAAATAGGTAATCATCCTTATCATCATGCAGGAATGATATATGTTCAGGAACCGGGCGCAATGGCACCTGCCGAATGTGTTGATATTCAACCGGATTGGAAAATTCTTGATATGTGCGCTGCACCGGGAGGGAAAAGCACTCAGCTTAAAAACAAATTAAGAGAAAACGGTATTCTTGTTTCAAATGAAATCATTCCTT
This sequence comes from Acutalibacteraceae bacterium, assembly GCA_045531035.1. Classification (GTDB taxonomy): domain Bacteria; phylum Bacillota; class Clostridia; order Oscillospirales; family Acutalibacteraceae; genus CAG-177. Next base: position 9,558 of record JAZSDF010000112.1, read on the forward strand.
CGCGATGCAAAATTCTGACAGGTAACATCGAGCGCCTTGGACTTCGCAACTGCGTAACGACCTGTATGGATACATTCAAACTTGCAAAAACATTCCCTAAAACCTTTAATCTTGTTATGTGTGACGCTCCATGTTCTGGCGAAGGTATGTTCAGAAAAGAGGAAATTGCTATTGACGAGTGGAGCATTGACAATGTTATTATGTGTTCGGAGAGGCAGTCTGAAATTCTTGAAAATGCTGCAAAACTTGTCGTAAACGGCGGTTATATTATATATGCAACCTGTACTTTTTCAATCGAAGAAAATGAAATGGTTGTTGATAAATTTCTGAAAAACAATCCAGAATTCGAGATTGTTCCCGTAAATGAAAAAGTTAAGAACAACACGGTCGACGGAATTAATTTCGAAGGATGCGAGTGTAAGAATATCAGCTTTGCAAGACGCTTCTATCCACATACCGGCAAAGGCGAGGGACAGTTTATGGCTGTTTTGCACAGCACTCTTGATTCTTCGCAGGAAAATAAAAAAATAAATAATACATCAAAAAAAATTGACAACATTATTAAGGATTTTCTTGATAATACACTTACCGATTATGATGAAACTCATGTAATGATTTATAATGGTAATCCGGTTTATTTCACTCCTGATTTTGATGTTCCGAAGGGCACAGCATTTTGTTGCGGTGTTACAATAGGTGAAATAAAAAAGAATTATATCCTCCCCCACCATCAGTTTTTTATGGCAATGGGTATGAATTTCATTAGAAAAATCAGTCTTTCTGCCAATTCGGATAATCTTATAAAATATCTTCATGGAGAAGAGTTCGAAACCGACTGTGCAAATGGTTGGGCAGTTGTTACTGTTGACGGCTGTACGCTCGGCGGTGTGAAGGTTGTAAACGGACGAGCCAAAAACCATTATCCCAAAGGTCTCAGAACAAAATAAAAAGATGTTCCCAATCCTCAGCGGATTCGGGAGCATTTTTATTTCTCTGCAGAAGTAGTTCCTTTACAAAAAGATAAAGTGCAATGGAATTATTTATCCCATTGCACTAAATTGCTTATATTATTTAGTTTGCCATATAACGATGCTCTGCATATGCCACACCGTCAGAATCAATCGATATTACCGTTCCTCCGATTAGGCCGTCGGAATAATAAGCACCGTATCCGGTTTTAAGTGTATAGTTGAGTCTGATGCCCTCATAATAAATCTGAAAATTATTCGAATGATCGTGACCTGCAAATATATTTTTTGTGCTGCCGAGTTCTTTACAAACGTCAAAAAAACCGTTGTTTACAGGAGGACAGGATACTCCTTCTCCTTTAATTCCTATTGCTGAGGGTTTAAGCTCAGGAGCAAGTGTTCCTAGTTCATTGCTTCCATAGGACTGTATCCATGCGTCATTGTATTCACAAACAGGAATGTGCAAAAAGACCGAACTCTCAACGGTTTTGCCAGTGATTTCTGAAATGCCGTTAACAGCCCATTTATACCACTCAATCTGGTTATCCCAAAGATGGTCATAACCGCCCACCGTTGAGCCATCTTCAAGAGTAAATTCAGCGTTGTTATGAGTATCAACCATAAAAAGGGTGTGAATGATTTTTCCATTTTCAGTAACGTTTATGATATAGTTTCCGTATCCCATGTTTTCGGGGCCGAACTCGAAAAGACAGTTCTCGGCTTTATAGAGAAGATAAGCAGCCCAGAATTCATTTATCAGGCACTGACCGTCGTGATTACCCATAACGGGGGCCCAGGGAATACCGTAAGAATCAATCTGTTCTATAAGTTTAATATATGCTATCGTACCCCAGGCATTATCGCCCGTCAAAGTGATAAGGTCGGGCTCGGTTTCTTTGACAAGGCGGTCAATCATTTCGGCTGATTTTTTGCCCTGCTCTTCATAGACCAAATCATCTTTAAGCTGAATATCGGCAAGGTTGAGGATGATGAAATCTTCGTCGGGATTCTTTTTGATTTCCGCGCAGTATTCTGCCGTAAATTTATCCATTGAAGACCATTCAGAGAAAAAGTTGCTTTCACCGAAATTAACAACGAGCGCTGCTACCGGAGTGAGAATCTGAAACAGTGAAAGGAAAAAGGCTAAAATAAGTTTTACAGTTGCCATATTGCACCTCTGAACACATTATCTTTTTATTGATTATAAATCCAAAATTTGAAACTGTCAACACAGAAAATTGTTGACAATAAATTGTAATTTACCTTATCCTTTATCAAGCACTTTTCCTACAATCTCTACATCAACGTTTTTATCACCGTTTACATATTTACCGTATTGGTAATAAACCTCTGAATTGATATTTACAACAGCATCAATCGGCACATACAAAACAACCTTTATACCTTCCGGGAGAGTAAGGTCGATAATATAATTACCGGATGACTTTTCATAATCCAGAGTGATTAACCCTTTTACGCTTGGAACTGTACAGTTTATGCTGTCTGACTGAGTGTATTGAGGTTCAATTTTAACCTTTTCATATCCTGCTTCAAGTGGAGTTATACCTGCAAAATACTTACTCATTATAACAAGAGGTCCACCACTCCATGCATGATTCTTAGTGCCTCGCCAGGAATCCCAGAATTCCCAAAGTGTAGAGTAATCATCACTCAACATACCCTCATATCTTTCCTTAATTCTGTCTCTTGCTGCTTCATGTTTTTCCATTTTGCAAAGGGCTTCAAGAACATAGTATTCCATATACGGGCTTGAATTTTTGGTGGTTGTGAGTACATTTGTAATAGTATCATAGTGCTCTTTTTCTGCAAGTCCGGACAAAACTGCAAGGGCATTGGCTCTGTCATCTGGTTTTCTCACATCTTTACTTTTGAAGCCTTCTTCTGTCCAAAGAGCCTTATATCCCTTTGAGATGGTATCTTTTCTTATATTAATAAACGAGAAATCTTCGTCTTTTCCCAAAAGCTCCGCCATTTTCTCTGTGGCGGAAAGAGCATAGTAAACCCAGGCGTTTTCAATAGCTGTCATATCTGCCTTTTTGCCCCAATCTGCCCAATCCCATGAACCACTGCGATGAACAACAAGATTATTTTCACCGATTTCCCAAAGCTTCAGATAGTCAAGTGAAGCATCATAAACCTTTTCGATAAAAGCCTTGTCGCCGGTATATTCGTAGTAAGTGAGGAATCCGACAATTCCTGCAAGCTGCTGAACGGGAAGCTCAAAATAGTCACCGCTTATAGGCACAACAGTCTGAAGCACTTTTGTGTCGTCAACGTGAGAAAGCATTGCCTCAACACCCTTTTGATACAGCAGATAGGAATTGCTGTCCATAGAGTACATTGTCATAATCATCTCACTTGTTACATCGCCCCACCACTGGGCTCTTTCTCTATCGGGACAATCCATAAAATTGTCACGCATGGTAACATAGAGAGTACGCAAAGATTTTTGCCACAGAGAATTCAGGAATTCATCATCGCACTTGAAGTCACCGCAGAATGAGCTGTTATATCCCGTTTCACGGTACTTCAACGAAATAACTGTAACGCCTCTAGGAATTTTATAAGTAATATGCTCTCCGTTAAACCAGCCTAAAGACTCAAACTCCTGCTCTCCCTCTTTGGTTATATAGGTAGTTGAAACTGCGCCGATTAAAGTGTTTTCCGTTGTTATACGAATCTTTTTTCCGGCAGGTGCTATGATTTTAAGATAGGGAGTAAGCTGTGCGTTATAGGGAATATCTACGGTGATTTTTTCACCGAAAAGCTTTTTCACATTATAGTTTTCATAATCCTTTGAATTCTCATAATCCTTAAGACCATATTCCTTCAAAAATGGTATTCCTCTCGGATATAGCTTGCCGTAAGCACCCTCGCCGCCGACGGCATATTCGGTTGCATTTTCCCATGAGGAAACATCATAAGCTTCATGTATCCAATCGCCCATATTTTTCCTTGCATCGAAATAAATGCTGTATTCGGGAAGTCTGTAATTAGGCGGATAAAGAGGGCTGTCAACATAAGCACTGTTTCTTTTTATCTTCCAGCTTTTGTCGGAAATTATGGTGATACTTTCACCTATTGCTTCAAAAAGGAATCCGCCCTGACCGCTGCCGTTATAGGAATAGCTTGTTTCATTATCCCAGAACCATACCAAAGCACAAATTGAGTTTTCACCCTCTTTGAGATAAGGAGCAATATCTATGCTGTCATAATATCCGCTATTTTCATCGGGACCTCGTTTCACGCTTCCCTCAAAAACAACGGTTTCTCCGTTTATGTAAAGCCAGTATTTCGAGTCGGCTGAGATGCAGGCGATGAGCTCTTCGGGAATATTATACAGACTCACCTTTTTATTAAAGCACATCCAGACATTTTTCTCTGTCAGGTTTTCCTTGTCCCAAATCCATTTGGCTTTCCAATCGGTTTTCTCTTCTGTGAAAATAATATTGTATTCGGGAATACTGTCGGGAATCTTGTAATCGTTTGTATACGGTATCATTGCCGATTCACCCCACGAAAAAATTGAGGAAATAAAGGTTGCCGCTATTGCAAGATAAGAGATAATTGTCTGTAATATATTCATAAAAACCTCCCTGATATTATTTGCGATGATGAAACTTGTTATATTTTGAAAAATTTTTTATTTTAATTTTATCATAATATGTTCATAAATTCAACTTATCTGTTTACTTATCACAAAAACAATAAAACACTTCACTAAGCTGATTCAAATTCATTCATTATATTTATGTATTCTTCGGACAACTGACTGCATACAGACATTGACAGCTCCGTTACTTTATCAAAGCATTTACCGTATTCAGAACTCCTCACAAAGCTTATTTCATTAGGGTATATGTTGCCATAATATAAATCTTCAAGTGTTGATTGCTTCATTTTAAATCACTCCTTATAAATAGAAAAGTGCAACAGGATTTAATATCCCA
>JAZSDF010000105.1:0-3379 GCA_045531035.1 Acutalibacteraceae bacterium
AATCTTGGCGATTATCCCGAGTGGTGGCAGCAGATATGCGATATGGGCATAGCGGGATTCAAAACCAACTATCCCGATGCCTACACCGAATGGTGGTTAAGTACCTGCTAAAAAAGGAGGAATAGATGAATGGCTGACAATATTACAATCAGCAAAACAGATTTGCTTTACGATCCGCTTTTTGACAAAAAACCGGACTTGAAAATGAAAGGCAAAAAAAACACGCTATTCAAGGTTTTATTTGTTATTATAATATCAATTTTTGTCGGTCTTTCTTTATTTTTCAGCTTTAATTCAATCAGTTCCGACAAATATACATACAAGGAAACAGATAACGGATATATCCTTTATCAATTTGTCGGCAAGGAAGATGATATAACATTGCACATTGATTATGTCAGAGATGAATCGGGCAATGCCAATCAGTCAAAACCTGTTACCGAAGTGCGCGAATTTTCAATGAGCTGTAATGAATATGTGCGTTTTATATTTATCGGAAAAGATGTTTCAAAGCTTGAACCTCATTGCTTTTACTATACCAAAAACCTTATGGCGGTAATAGTTGATCCTGAAAATCAGAACTACGTTTCTGTTGACGGCGTTCTTTATTCGAAGGATATGAAAGAAATCATTCTCCATCCTATGAGAAATCATCAGTACAGAGCTGCACTCGGAGCAGGATGTGTTGCTCCTTCCGATGAAAAAACTGCCGAAGTATTTTTGAGTGAGTTTTCAAAAAAATACGGCGATGAAACAACAGCCGATGCCGAAGAATACGGCAAGCAGTTTTCAAAGCATGCTTTCTATGTAATACCTGATTCGGTTTCAAAAATTGAGGATTCATGTTTCAGCGACTGCGAAGCACTGATATATGTTGATATTCCTTCTTCAGTTAAAGAAATCGGTAACCTTGCTTTCTTCAAGTGCAAGGGTTTTGAAACGATTACAATACCCGACGGAGTTGAATCAATCGGTTCCGACGGATTTTCATATTGCGAAAGAGTTACATATATTTATGTGCCCGAAAGCGTGAAGTTTATCGGACACCACGCCTTTTTCGGCAATCTGGGATGCGAAAAAATATATCTCGGTGCCGAAAATGAAGATATGATCGAATTTGGCGAAAACTGGCTTCCGAAACAAAGTACGACCTCTCTTAAAGATATAGAGGCTGTTTATGGTCAGAAAAGGAGGGCAAGCTGATGGGCAACGGTAAAATGACAGCTTTATTTCAAAATGTAAAAAATCATTGGAATGAACCTGACAGAGAAAAAGGGAACTACGTTCCGTTCAAAGAGTATCTGACGGTATTCTTTGGCGTGGGAATGAATTACAGCATCAAATCTCCTCTTGAATATCTCGGATTCAGCGCATCGTGTTTCCTCATAATGTATCATTACAAGCTTCCCTATCTTGCGTTTTCCGTCATTACTCTCATCGGACTTCCGCTGACCTATCTGTGGGATGTTCTTAACTGGTTCGTTATCGATAATCTCGGTATTCTTGTAAAGAAAACAGAGAGAAAACTTCTTGCTTTTTACGGCATAGTTTCACTTGCCGGATTATGTATGATACTGTTCGACTCCTCCGCGTTTCTTCCCTTGTCATTGGTTAAAGTTCTTAACGGAATAAACGGTGTAAGCGCAAGAAGTTTTCTTAAAATATTCGGCATACAGCTGTTTGTGAACGCATACGGCGGATTTCGTAATATTCTTTGGAGAAAGAAACTTGTTCCCAAATACGGAAGATATAAATATGTGCTGTTTTCAAATTTTGTCCAGAAGTCTGCTATGATAATCCTTATCGGTTGGCTTCCGATTTACAATGTAAAGCTTGTTGAAGACAGAATGTGGATGGCATATCTTCTGTTTATGGTATATGATATGTTCCCGTTTGATAATGTTATTGAGCAGTGTACTCAGAATATTTCTCCCAACCCTCACGAAAGAATGCTTATAAGAACCTGGCCCGTAAAACTTTCGCATTTTGTAAAGAATGTATTTGATGTTATAATTCCGATTTTCGGAATTGCCTTCAGCGATATAAGATTCTATAAATTTGTTATTCCCGCAGTATTCATTCCCATGGGAGCGTTAACCCTGCTGAGTGTCAGAAACATTTCAGAGAGGATCCCCCAGCCTCCGCTCGAAAAAAAGCAGAAGATATCCCTGTGGTACGGAATTTCTCAGGTTATGAAAAACAAATATAACTGGCTGAACACTATTTCTACACTGCTTGATTCGTTCGGTAACGGAATGATAAGCATAGTAAACGTTATGTATTTCTTCTCGTTCCGAATGTATACACAATGTGCAATTTACGGTCTGATGAAAACTTTGATGAGTTTCAGATCAACGCCTCTCAGCTTTGTTGCACCGTATTTTGTAAAGCGATTTTCATACAGAAGTCTGAAAATCATAAAGCTTGTAATATGCGCGGTCAGTGCCGTAGCAGAAATGCTGACGATTATGGCTTTTCCGACAAAACAGAATTTATGCGGTATTGTTATTTTTGCGTGTGAATTCTTCAAAGGTCTTGCAACTTCAATTCCCGATGTTGCCGACAGTGATATGGGTGTCAGAAAGAATGACTATCAGATGTATCTTTCCGGTGAGCGTCTTGAGAATTTCAGCGGAGTTTTTAACTGGATTATTTCTCCCGTTACAACATTTGTCAGCCTGATAATACCCGTAATCATTCTCAGGAACGGATTCAATTCAAACTGGGATGTTCTTTATATAGATTCTGCAAGATTCAACATTCTTGCAGTTCCGCTGATATTTGACCTTGTCGGTTTCGTTATGATGATTGTTCCGTATCTGTTCTGGGATTTCAACAATCCGCAGCACGAATATGTCATGGAGGTTCTGAAACAAAGGGAAAAACTTGCCCAAGAAGGTTATTTTCCTGCAGAATATGAGGGCGGACTTAATTTTATTGAACCCGGCGAGCTTCATGCAGGAATTCCGGTTGATTCTGCCGCCATGATTGAAAAGCGGAATTCCCTTATCGCAAACATAGAGGGAACACTCAAAGAAGCAACGGCAGCTGAAGGAACAATTTAAGGCTTTCAAAGGGCGAAAAAAGCGGATGAGAAAATCCGCATAATAAACTCAGTACATAATCTGATTCCCGTTATTATAAACCGCTTTACTTTATGTGAGGCGGTTTTCTTGTTCAAAACTTTCAAATTAATCAAAAAATTAACATTAATAAACCCCGAATGGATTGCAACAATAATAAAGCAAACGCAAATTGAATTTGAAGGGGTGTAAACGAAATGTCAAAGAATAATTCAGTTGTTCCTCAGGCAAGAGCTGCTCTTGACCAGTTCAAGATGGAAGCTGCAAGAGAAGTTGGCGTTAACCTTAAGCAGGGC
>JAZSDF010000159.1:0-3537 GCA_045531035.1 Acutalibacteraceae bacterium
AAAACAGCCGGTAAGGGTCACAAAGGTCAGAAGGCACGTGCAGGCAGAGGTATGCGTGCCGGCTTTGAAGGCGGTCAGATGCCCCTTCAGAGAAGAATCCCCAAGAGAGGATTCAACAACATCTTTGCAACAGAAATGGCAATTACAAATATTGCTACACTTGATAAGTATTTCGATGACGGTGCAACCGTTACTATCGACGCTCTTATTGAGAAAGGCATCGTTAAGAAGACTTTGGACGGCGTAAAGATTTTGGGTAATGGCGAAATTTCGAAGAAGCTCACCGTTCAGGCAAATGCTTTTTCAGATAGCGCTAAATCAAAGATCGAAGCTGCCGGAGGAAAGGCAGAGGTGATCTGACATGCTTCAAACAATCGTTAACGCATGGAAAATCGCTGACCTTCGCAAGAAGATTATCTTCACAGCATTAATTGTTCTTGTTTTCAGAATCGGTTCAGCAATCCCCGTACCTTTCACAGACATCGGCGAGTCAGGCATTATTTCTGACCCCAATGCCGGTACATTCATGAACTACCTTGCTATGATGACAGGTGATGCTTTCACATACGGAACAATTTTCGCTATGTCAATCACACCCTACATCAACAGCTCGATTATTATGCAGCTCCTCGCAGTTGCAATTCCCGCCCTTGAGAGACTTCAGAAGGAAGGCCAAGAAGGACGCAAGAAGATTGCAGCCATCACTCGCTTCGTAACAATCGGTCTCGGTCTTCTCCAGAGTACCGCTTACTACTTCTATCTCCGTTCACAGGGCTATCTCGTTGAAAGCGCTCAGGGCAAAGGCTTCGCAGCTGTTTTCGCAGCTTTCGTTATCATCCTTTGCTTCACCGCAGGTACCGCACTTATCATGTGGCTCGGTGAACGCATCAACGAAAAGGGTATCGGCAACGGTATTTCAATCATCCTTTTTGCCGGTATCGTTTCAAGAATTCCCACTCTCGCAGCAACACTCTTCGGAAGCACAGGTTATTTCAGCCACGGCGGACCCTACTACTTCCTTTCACCCCTTGTTGCTGTTATCCTCGTACTCATGATTGCTTTCATCGTATGGATGGATAATTCCGAGAGAAGAATTCCCGTACAGTATGCTAAGAGAGTTGTCGGCAGAAAGATGTACGGCGGCCAGAGCACACATATTCCCATCAAGGTTAATATGTCAGGTGTTATGCCCGTTATCTTCGCTTCATCAATTCTTTCACTTCCTCCCACAATCGAGATGTTTGTTTCATCTAAGATTAAGGAAGGCGGTTTCTGGGACGGTTTCTTCGGAATCTTCTCCTATGAACACTGGGCATACTCAATCATTTATTTCGTATTCATCATTGCTTTCGCATATTTCTATGCAAGCATCCAGTACAACCCCATTGAAATGTCCAAGAATATCCGTGACAACGGCGGTTCAATCCCCGGTATTCGTCCCGGTGAACCCACCTCAAGATATATCGGTAAAGTTATCAACAGACTCACCCTTCTCGGTGCGCTTCTTCTCAGCGTTGTTGCTCTCTTCCCGATTATCTTCTCACAGGTAACAACCTTCTTCCTCGGTATGTGGCAGGAAGGTGCATCAATGAACGTTTCACTCGGCGGTACATCAATCATCATTCTCGTTGGTGTTGCACTTGAAACAGTTAAGCAGCTTGAGAGCCAGATGATGATGAGACATTATAAGGGCTTCCTTGATTAATAAGCCCTTCGCAAACTTCGGTTTGCTTAACGGAGGATTAGCATGATAGTGCTCAAAACAACAAGAGAACTCAGCCTTATGAAAGAGGCATGTGTTATCGCTGCAGGAGCATTAAAGGCAGCGGGTGAGGCAGTTGAGCCCGGCGTTTCGACCGAGGAAATCAACAGAATTGCCCATAACTTCATAACAAAAAGCGGTGCGATACCGACTTTCAAAGGATATAACGGTTATCCTGCTGCCACATGCATTTCCATAAACGATGAGGTCATTCACGGTATTCCGAGCAAGAAGCGCATAATCAAAGCGGGCGATATCGTCAGCATTGATGTAGGCGCAACCTTCAACGGCTATGTCGGCGATAATGCCGCCACTTTTGCGGCGGGTGATATTTCACCCGAAGCTCAGCGGCTGTGCGACGCAACCCGAGAGAGCCTTTACGAAGGCATCAAGGCGGCTGTCGCAGGCGGCAGACTCGGTGACACCGGCTCAACAATCCAAAGGTATTGTGAGGAAAGAGGCTTTTCGGTGGTTCGTGAATTCACGGGTCACGGTGTCGGAAAGCAGATGCATGAAGACCCCAGCGTACCGAATTTCGGCACACCCGGACGCGGTGTGCGCCTGCTCCCCGGCATGACAATTGCCATAGAACCCATGATAAATATGGGCGGTGCAGGCATCAGGCAGTTGCCTGACGGTTGGACTATCAAAACAAAGGACGGCTCACTTTCCGCTCATTTCGAGCACACGATAGCCATTACTTCAAACGGCCCCGTGATTCTCACGAAGATATAAGGTGAGAGAAATGCTTGAAAGAGGAAACGTAATCAGGTCGTTGGCAGGCAGAGATAAGGGCAGGCTTCTTGCGGTTATGCAAGTGGGCGAAAAGCTTATAGCTGTCTGTGACGGAAAAGAGCGGCCTGTTGATAGACCGAAAAGCAAGAATATTCGCCATGTTGAGTATGTCGGAGCTTCATTAAGCGAAGCAGAGATGGCAACCAACAGGATGCTGAAAAAAGCACTGGCGAGATTAGATGCAGAAATTAACGGCAACACTTAGGAGGTTACTATGTCTAAGCAGGACATGATCGAGATTGAAGGTACGGTAGTAGAATCATTACCCAACGCAACCTTCCAGGTTGAGTTGGAAAACGGACACAAGATATTGGCTCACATCTCGGGAAAGCTTCGTATGAACTACATCAAGATTCTTCCTGGAGATAAAGTGACGGTCGAAATGTCGCCATACGACCTCACCAAGGGCCGCATTACATGGCGTTCTAAGTAAGTTCAAGGAGGTATTCTAATATGAAAGTCAGACCTTCTGTCAAGAAAATTTGCGAAAAGTGCAAAGTTATTAAGCGCAAGGGAAAAGTAATGGTTATCTGTGAAAATCCCAAGCACAAGCAGCGTCAGGGTTAATCCCGGCGAAAACCAATGTTAATTTGGAGGTGCAACTGACAAATGGCGCGTATTTCAGGTGTTGACCTGCCCAGAGAAAAGAGAGTTGAAATCGCACTTACTTATATCTACGGCATCGGTCGTAAAACAGCTAGCGACATTATCGCAGCAACCGGCGTAGATCCCGACCTTAGAGTTAAGGACATGACCGAAGACGACGTTTCAAAGCTTCGTGATTACATCGAGCATAACCTTACAGTAGAAGGCGATCTCCGCAGAGAAACCGCATTCGACATCAAGAGACTCATCGAAATCGGATGCTACCGTGGCGTTCGTCACCGCAAGGGTCTTCCCGTAAGAGGACAGAGATCAAAGACAAACGCACGTACACGCAAGGGTCCCAAGAAGACCATTGCAAACAAGAAGAAGTAAGT
>JAZSDF010000006.1:0-13304 GCA_045531035.1 Acutalibacteraceae bacterium
AGCGGATAATCCCAAAGGGCGCACTTCTATACATATTCTTGCGGAATGTATTAGTGCGTAGCTCCGCTAATGAAAAATCAAAGATTTTAAACAAGGGTTTTACCCTTGCGCTGCGTTGCAGCTATCCCAATAAATTATCCCATTGTTTTATCTGAAGTTGAAATAAAAAATTATCCGCAACAAACAAAAGAGCAGGCATACCGCCTGCTCAAAAATATAATTGAAATAAAAAATCGAGTGTTCACAACTTGAATCCGTTATGAACACTCGAGATGGCGGAGAGCAAGGGATTCGATTCGCGCGACTGCGGTCGCTTGGTCGCTCGCGGTCACAACAGTCCACCGGACTGCTACTCTGTGCCGCTCGTCCTTCGACTCCCGCGTATAAAAGAACAAAGTCCATGCCTGCCGGCATGAACCTTGTTCGTGGTGGACCCGATGGGAGTCGAACCCACGACTTCTACAATGCGAATGTAGCACTCTCCCAACTGAGCTACGGGCCCATATACATGTGATTATATATCCTTTTCTTTTTATTGTCAAACAAAATATATTTTATCCTAATCGAAATATTTTCTTGCATATCCCGTAAATATATGTTACAATAAGCCAAATTTTGTTCAAACAGGTATATTGTGAAAGAGAAAAGGTATTGTTTATGAAAAAAATGCTTCTGATGATTATCAATCCCCGTTCGGGCAGAAACAAAATAAACGACGATTTGCTTGAAGCCACCAATATTTTCGGAATGGAGGGTTACGGTATTACCGTTCTCAACACCACCAAGGCCGGCGATGCGACAACCTATGCCCGCGAATTCGGCAAGGATTATGATATTGTTATCTGCAGAGGCGGCGACGGTACCTTCTGCGAAATGATGAACGGCATTATGGATCTTGAGAAAAAACCTCTCATCGGTTATATTCCCGCAGGTACAACAAACGACCTTGGCAACACTCTCGGTCTGCCCATGAAAGCACGCAAGGCAGCTCAGCTTATCGTAAACGAAGATGCTCTTCCCTACGACATCGGCAGATTCAACGGCAAATATTTCACATATGTTGCATCCTTCGGTGCACTTACGGAATGTTCATATGCGGCTCCTCAGAGCCTCAAAAACAAAATCGGCAGATTTGCATATTTCTATGAAGCCGCAAAGGAAATCAAGGATATTCATCCCATTCCGATGCGTGTTGTTGTTGACGGTCAGGTGTTTGAGGGCGAATATGTTTTTGGCTCGATTTCAAACTCCTATGTCATTGCAAAGGTTATTCACCTTGACAAAGACCTCGTTTGCATTAACGACGGCAAATTTGAAGTTCTTCTTGTTGAAAATCCCCGCAGCGTCAAAGGCTGGACTTCAACCCTCACAAGCGCACTGAAGCGTGACTTTGACGAAAGATATATAAAGCTTGTAAAGGGTTCGCATATCGAAATCGAAACCCTCGACGGCTCACCCCTCCCCTGGACACTTGACGGCGAATACGGCGGTGACGACAGCAAGGTTGTTATCGATATTAAAAAACACGCCTTCAATATGTTCCGTCCCGTTCAGCAAAACGAGGATATGAACGAGGAAGCTGTTGCTGAAAAATAAAAATTTGCACCTTCGGTTATCGGTTATCGGAGGTGCTTTTTTATACACCTCTTGCATATTTTTTATTAAAGCATATTGACAAATGCATTTTCAACATATATAATTAACATCACAAAATAATTTTGTTGAAAATCTACAAATTTGCAGTTATCTACTGCTGACAAGGAGGTTAAGATCATGGCAAAATCAGAATTACCGTTATTGCTGCTGGACAATGCTTCGATGAGCACCGTTGTTAACGAAGGTGAGTTCAAATGCACCATGCTAACATTTGAAGAAGCAAAAGCAATTGTTGAAATGCACGGAGTTGACGATGTCCTGCGCTGTTTCTCGGGAGACCCTCTCGAAACAGTTGTTTTTGACTATCTTGATATCAAGGGTCAGCATTTCGAGTACAAAAAGATTACAAATATGCGCTCGGGTCAGGATGCTATTGCTTTCAAAACATACGTCACACCCTCTGAAACACAGCCTGTGATCGAAACCAAATATGAGTCACAGGCAAAGAAAATTCAGAATATCTACGTTTATTGCCAGCTTATTCAAAAAACATAAAATCATTCAAAAAGCGGACTGCCTCAGTTAAAGCAGTCCGCTTTGTTTTATCCTATTTCAACGTAAAGCTTTGTGATGTGATACATAATCAGCAAAGCGATAATCATCGGTATGCTCCAAACAAACGAAAACATCTTTCTGCCCTCTCCGAGTGCCGTGAATGAGGGCAGAATCTTACGGCGTTTTTTGAGAATAATAAACAGTGCGGAACCTGATATCGAAACCGCATAAAGAGCTACCGTCACTATGATATACACTCTGTCAAGCACCGCAGTATCGGTTATATCCTCTATCATAAATTCCGTTATGACCGAATAAAAATTATTCACTGCATGAATAAGAACACCTGTCCATACGCTGTTTGTTATGCACACTGCATAACCGATTCCGATACCTGCAATAAGCGCAAACGGTGCCTGAATGAGGTTTCCGTGAAGCACCGCAAAAACAAGTGATGAAGCAACTATTGCAAAAATATCGCCGTACTTTCTCAGCGGTTGCATAACCACACCGCGGATTGCAAATTCCTCGACAAGCGGAGGAACAGCTGCGATTGCAATTGCGTAAATAAATCTTCCGCCGAATCCCGACGGCACGGGATACTCCGGTGCAGTAAGCTGCACACCTGCTTCTCCCATCAAATCAACAAATATACCTGTCACATAATTTCCGACAAGGCAGATAAAAAATCCGAATGGAACCGCCGAAAGCATAAGCTTTGTGCTGACAGGCTTGCCGAGATTAAAAACATCGGTTTTTGTCCGTTTATTTATAAAATATCCGCCAATGCCGAAAGGGACAAGAATTCCTGCGATTGAGAAGAATATTGCGGTCACGCTTTGGATATCAGGGTCGGTTTCATATAGTGTACCGAGAGGTCCCGAAAAAAGCAATACGGAAAGTATGTTCTGAATGAGAACATAGGCTATTATGCACATTCCCGCAACTCTTCCGATATATTTGATATCCTTTTTTTCTTTTTCCTCACGGAGATAAAGCTCCGAGGGTGAAGCGTAAAAATCGTTCAATAGAATCACCTTTAAAATGAAAAATATTATGTATTTAACATTTTTTACAAAATTTTATAATATTATAACCTAAATTTCTATCTCTTACAAGTATTTAAAATTAACTATCTGTAAAAAATTTGTTGTAAATTTATCAGTTTTGGTGTAAACTTATAAAGTATACTTTAACCGAAGTATGGAAGGATGTAATCAGTATGAAAATCACAAAGAAACAGCTTGAGGAATTGATTTCCGCAAAGCTGTCCCACCTTTTCGGCGTATCTCCCAAGGATGCAACCAACGACCAGTTTTACAGGGTGCTTTCAATAATCGCCCGTGACATGGTCAGGGATTCACGCCGTGAATTTGATAAAGTTTCGGCAGAAAAGGATCAGAAGAAGGTTTATTATCTCTGCATGGAATTCCTCATGGGAAGAACCCTCAAGAACACCCTCTATAACCTCAATCTCACCGAAACTGCCAAGAGTGCTCTCGCAACCTTTGGCGTTAAGCTTGACAGGCTCTATGACTGCGAACCGGATGCGGGTCTGGGTAACGGCGGTCTCGGAAGACTTGCGGCTTGCTATCTTGACGCCCTTGCAAATCAGGGCTACAGAGGCATGGGCTACTCAATTCTTTATGAATACGGCATTTTCAAGCAGAAAATCATTGACGGCTGGCAGACCGAAATGCCCGATTTCTGGCTTCCCGGCGGCGAAGTATGGCTTGTTCCCCGTGAAGACAAAACCGTGGAGGTCAAGTTTGAGGGCGAAGTTGTTGACAACTGGGACGGTCCCTTCCACCATGTTGAAATGGTAGGCTGCAAAACAGTAAAAGCCGTTCCCTATGATATGATGGTTGCCGCAAAGGACGGCAAGGGTGCGGCAGTTCTCCGCCTCTGGTCGGCAAAGGTTGACGGCATCAATATGGCAATGTTCAACCAGGGCGACTACATGAGAGCTATGGAAGAAAAGGCTATGGCGGAGGTTATCAGCAAGGTGCTTTATCCCGCTGATAACCATCAGGAAGGCAAGAGTCTCCGTCTGCGTCAGCAGTATTTCCTTGTTTCCGCATCAGTTCAGGATATCGTTCAGAGACACCTGAGAGATTACGGCTCACTTGAAAACTTTGCGGAAAAGAACGCAATTCACATCAACGATACACATCCCACTCTTGCAATTCCCGAGCTCATGAGAATCATGCTCGACGAATGTGGCTACGGTTGGGATGATGCATACAGCGTTGTTGAGCAGGTCTGCGCTTACACAAACCACACCGTTATGGCGGAAGCTCTCGAATGTTGGGGCGAGGATTTGTTCAAGCGTCTTCTTCCCAGAATCTATCAGATTGTCAAGGAAATCGACAACCGCTTCAGAAAGAAAATCTGGGATGCAACGGGCGATGCGGGCAGAGTTGAAAGAATGGCAATTATTGCAAACGGCGCAGTCCGTATGGCAAATCTCTGCGTTGCCGTATGCCACAAGGTAAACGGCGTTTCCGCTCTCCACAGCCAGATTCTTAAAGATACTATTTTCCGTGAATACTACGCTCTTGAACCTGATAAGTTCACAAACGTAACAAACGGTATTGCCCACCGCCGTTGGCTCTGTCAGGCTAACCCCGGACTCACAAAGTCACTCAAGGGTATTATCGGCGACGGATTTATCTATGATGCAAGCGAGCTTTCAAAGCTCCGTCAGTATGCCGACGACACGGCTGTGCTCGATGAACTCCGCAAGATAAAGACCTCGAACAAGCAGGATTTCGCAAAGCTTGTAAAGAGCAAGACAGGCATCAGCCTTGACCCGAATTCAATTTTTGATGTTCAGGTAAAACGTCTTCATGAGTATAAGCGTCAGCACCTCAATGCTTTTAATATTCTTGCAAAATATCTTGAAATCAAGGCAAATCCCAACGGCAACTATACTCCCCACACCTATATTTTCGGCGCAAAGGCAGCTCCCGGCTACTTTATGGCGAAGAAAATCATCGAATTTATCTGCGCTCTTGCAGACCTTATCAACAACGACCCCGATGTGAAGGATCTTCTCAAGGTTGTTTACATGGAGGATTACAATGTTACCATGGCGGAAGCTCTTATGCCTGCGGCTGATATCAGCGAACAGATTTCTCTTGCAGGCACGGAAGCAAGCGGCACGGGTAATATGAAGCTCATGATTAACGGTGCAATCACTCTCGGCACAATGGACGGCGCAAACGTTGAAATCCATGATGCGGTAGGCCCCGAAAACATTATCATCTTCGGTATGAGCACTCCCGAAGTGAATGAACTCAAGAAAAGCGGCTATGTTCCTCAGAATTATTATAACAACAATGCCGAACTCAATAACCTTATCAACTTCATCGGTAAGGGTATAAACGGCAAGATGTTCGGTGAAATCGGCGGTTCGATTATCCATCACGACCCCTATATGGTTCTCGCAGACTTTGCGGATTACAGAAATGCACAGAAGCTTGCCGAAGAAATCTGGCAGGATACAGAAAGATGGAACAAGATGTCACTCATGAACATCTCGGGCGCAGGCATCTTCGCCGCAGACCGCTCCATCAACGACTACGCAAGAAATATCTGGCACTGCGAAAAGCTCGATCTGAGAAGCAAGAAAAAATAATATTACTCAAGGCGGTTTCATATGAAGCCGCCTTATCAATAAAACTATGGATGATACATATTTTATGAACCTTGCAATCGAACAGGCAAAAATCGCTGCGGGTGAGCTTGAAGTACCCGTCGGCGCTGTTGTTGTGCGTGGCGGCGAGGTTGTTTCGGTCGGTCGCAACCGCCGTGAATACGGCAAAAACGCCCTTGCACACGCCGAAATCGAAGCAATCGACCTTGCCTGCAAAAAGCTCGGCGGATGGCGTCTTTGGGAATGTGAGATGTATGTCACTCTCGAACCCTGTCCGATGTGCACGGGCGCAATCATAAATTCCCGCATACGCCGTTTGGTTTACGGTGCATCGGATTATAAAGCGGGTTCATGCGGTTCGGTTGTCAATCTCTTTGATTTTCCCTATAATCACAAACCCGAGGTCGTTTCGGGATTCATGGAAGAAGAGTGTTCCGCATTGCTCTCCGAGTTTTTTGCGGATCTGAGAAAGAGAAAGAATGAAAACAAATAAAACAAGATTAATTTACATAATTATATTTGTAATGCTTTTTGCGATTGAAGTTGCGATAGCACTTTTTGTTCACGATAACTTTATCCGTCCCTTTGTCGGAGATGTTCTCGTGGTCATGCTTATCTGCGCTTTTCTGCGGCTATTCATTCCCGAAAAAATAAAGCTTCTGCCAATTTTTGCAACAGCTTTTGCGGTAACGGTTGAGGTTTTGCAATATTTTGATTTTGTTAAAATTCTCGGACTCGAAAACAACCTTGTTATCAGCACGGCTCTCGGAAGAACATTTGATATCAAGGATATAATATGCTACATTGTCGGCGGAGCAACATTCTTCGTTGCCGAAATTATTTTAAGGAGGACTGCCCGTGAACATTGATTCCGTTCTGCTTGCAATTGAATTAATCGGTACTGTTGCGTTTGCGATAACGGGTGTTATCACCGCAATCGAAAAGAAATTTGATATTTTCGGTGCAATCGTTCTCGGCACGGTAACGGCAGTCGGCGGCGGTATAGTCAGAGATATCATTCTCGGATATCTTCCGCCCATGGCATTCCGAAAATCAGTCTATGCGATAACCGCCGTTGTCACTTCTCTTTCAGTTTTTGTCATCGCATATTTCTTCGGGAAAAGAATACAGAAGCATTTTGACGTTTACTCGCAGGTTATCAACATATTCGATTCAATCGGTCTTTCGGTTTTTGTTATCGGCGGTGTCAACAGCGCAATAGCCTGCGGTTTCAAAGAAAATATGTTTCTCACCGTTTTTGTTGCAACTCTCACAGGTGTCGGCGGCGGTGTGCTGCGCGACATAATGGCTGGCAGAGTTCCGAAAATTCTGCGCAAAAGGGTTTATGCCCTTGCAGCAATAATAGGTTCGGTATTATATTACATACTTATTTATTACGAGCTTTGCTCAACAACCCTCGCCATCATCATCGGCGCAGGTTCTGTTATCATAATCAGAATACTCGCAACGATATTCCGCTGGAATCTGCCCACGGTTAAAAATCTTGATGAATAAAAAACGGCACACTTCAGAACTGAAGTGTGCCTTATTGTTTATGAGAGTGTGTATTTTGCGGTATAACCCATAAATCCGCTTCCTCTGTAATCCGCAAAGCTTCCGTCTTTGGATTTTGTTTTGCCGACAACAATATAATTTGCTCCCGTGCAGGCGACATACGAAGCCGTATCCTCTGCAGTACCCGCCTGAGAATTAATAGCAAGCGTTGTTCCTGAGGAACCTACATAGCAAACATAACCGTCAAACTCACCCGCATTGCCAATCGAGGCAAAATCACGGTTGCTTGAGGTTGTATATCCCGCTACGGCATAACCTCTTGAGCCCTTTGAAATATCGGTGATATAGTCATTTCCGAGGCCCGAAAGAAGCTTTGTCCAGCTTACCATTCCATAAGAGTTTATTCCGAAAAGAAGTGCGTCAACTCCGCCGCAGTTATGGAAATCCGAAAGAGTGCCGTCGGGTACGGTTGTTGCAAACAGTTCATACTGTCCGCCGACAACGCATCCGCCCGAGCCGTCTGCCTGAATTGCTCTGAATTCATCTCTGCCGCTTGATGCGATAACATAATGCCATTGCTTATTGCCCAGATAATTGTATTTGATGATTACGGTATCGAGATATCCTCCTGTCAGACCGCTGAATGAAGCGAAATCTCCGTCAGTAGAGCTTGTAGTCACGGAAACAAAAATATTTCCGATATTGTCGGCACTTATTCCGTCAACAGAAGCGCCTCTTGAACCATTGAGGCTCTTGCTCCATATGACATTAAAATCTGTATCGAAATGGAAAAGAATTGCGCTGTTTTCGGAATATCCTTCAAAATCTCTGTCCGTTGAGGCTGTTTTTCCGCCCACCGCAAATCCTTTTGTGGTTTTTACAACGCAGGTGAAAACATCCGATTTCTTGCCGCCCATAACCTTCTGCGAAATAATACTGCCGTCTTTTCCCGAAAGCTTCCAGATAAAAGCCTCGGAAATACCCGTATTCTCCATGAGCGAGATATCGTCAATGCTCTGATATCCGACCGCTATGATATTTCCGTCGGAAAGCACAGCGATATCATTGATATATATACCCGCAAAAGCGGTGCCGTAAGTTTTTATCCATTCGGTTTTTCCGTCAGAACCGATTTTTGAAACAAAAGCATAAGGAATCATCCAATCGGTTTCATATCTTTCGGTGAAAACTCCCGTTGTTGAATCCGTTGTGCCGCAGGCGAAATATCCGCCGTCGCCGGAAGGCTCAATCGCTCTGTAAACATCGTTTCCGTTTCCGCCGAAAAGAGTAACCGCAGGATCGCCTCCGCTTATTCCGTAACTCACGGACTCACGGATAACAATATCAAAGCTCTGCATTTTGCCGTTATCATCATAAACATAAAACTCCTTGATGTTTATGTTTTCACCTGTCTGATAAAGCTTACCGTCATTTTCACAAAGCCAGCCGAGAAATTCACCCTCTCCCTGCGTAACGGTCGCAGATTTGCTGATGTTGATAAAGGATGTCGTTGCGGTGCTGTATGTATTCTTTGAAATAACATTGCCTCTGCAGTCAATAAACGAAACCGTAAATTTTGCGGAGTTCGTTGCCGGCTTTACCGTAACGGTGCATTTATCATAAAAACCGCCGTTATCCGCTATCGCGTAAACCGTTGCCGTGCCGACCGTTCTGCCCGATACCGTACCGTCGGGATTCACTCCTGCAACGGTATTATTATCCGAATACCAGCTTATGTTCCTGTTTTTTGCTTCTTTCGGGTCAATTTTTGCTTTAAGATTTGCTTTTCGTCCCACTTCTACGGCAATCTGCTCTTGGTCCAACTCCAAATCCGTGACCGAAACAAGAAAATCAGCACCCGATTTCATAAAAAATTCATTAAGAAGAGTGCGGAACATCTTCCTGAAATGAAGAACAAAAGCGTTTTCAAGATAAATGTCCTCTGATTGTTCTGTAACAGCATAATCGCTTATATGAACAGCCTGTGCACCCGATGTGAACACCGAAAATATCATTGCAAAAGCAAGAACAACAGCAGTTATCTTCTTCATTTCATCACTCTCCTTTCTGTAATCAACGATACTATTACACGATATATCTTATCATAAAACAGCCAAAAAATCAACCTTTGACAATATTATACAGATTATCCTCAATCATTCTCTTGATTTAAAATCGGTATTATGATATATTTTTATATAGAATGTTTTTCAGGAGGAAAATATTATGTGCAACTGTCAGGGACCCAAAAGCGATTTCTCTCTGCTTGCAGATGTTCTTGCAAAATACGGAAACACTTCAAGCAATCTTATTACCATACTCCAGAAGGCTCAGGATATCTACGGCTATCTTCCCAAGGATGTTATGTATCATATTGCGGAAAATGTCGGTGTGACCCCCGCAGACGTTGTAGGCGTTGCAACCTTCTATTCACAGTTCCGCCTCACCCCAATAGGAAAATATCTCATCATGTCATGCCAGGGAACTGCATGTCACGTTAACGGCAGCGAAAGAGTAAGCACTGCAATCTCCGAACATCTCGGAATCGGCAACGGCGAAACAACCGCCGACGGTCTTTTCACTCTCGAAAACGTTGCATGTCTCGGCTGCTGTTCACTTGCACCCGTTATCATGATTAACGGCGAGGCGTACGGCAATCTCACCCCCGATTCGGCGGTTGCCGTTATCAAGGAAATTCAGGCAAAGGAGGGCAAATGATGCGTATTATCATCGGAGAAGGCTCCTGCGGTGTTGCTGCGGGTGCGGCGAAGGTTCACAATGCGATTGCCGCTCTTATGAACTCAAACGAAAGCTTTACTCTCGGAAGCACAGGCTGTATCGGTATGTGCTACCTTGAACCCATTGTTGATATCTACGACGGAAACGAGCTTGTTCACCGCCTTGTAAGGGTTTCGGCAAACGATGCCGAGGCAATAGTCAAGGCTGTTGAAACAAAGGATTTCTCTCCCGTTGAACATATCATGATTTCGGAAGAAGACAAAGAATTCCTTTCCCGTCAGACAAGAATCGCTCTGCGCCACTGCGGTCTTATTGACCCCGAATCCCTTGAGGATTACAGAAGCACAGACGGTTATCAGGGTCTTGAAAAAGTTCTCAAAACCATGACTCCCGAACAGGTTATCGAGGAAATCAAGATTTCGGGTCTTGCAGGCAGAGGCGGTGCAGGCTTCCCCACATGGTTCAAATGGAATGCCGCCCGTCAGAGCGAGGGTGAAGAGAAATATCTCATCTGCAATGCAGACGAGGGCGACCCCGGCGCATTCATGGACAGAGCACTCATTGAATCAGACCCCCACAGCCTTATCGAAGGCATGCTTATCGGTGCTTATGCAATCGGTGCAAAGGAAATGATTGTTTATGTAAGAGCAGAATATCCTCTTGCAATCATTCACCTTGAAAAGGCAATCGAGCAGGCAAAGAAAGCAAATCTTCTCGGAAAGAACATTCTCGGCACGGATTTTTCATGTGAAATGAGAATAAAAGCAGGCGCGGGTGCATTTGTATGCGGCGAAGAAACCGCACTTATCGAATCGCTCGAAGGCAAGAGAGGTATGCCCAGACTCAAGCCTCCCTTCCCCGCACAGAAGGGCTACATGGATAAACCCTCAAACATCAATAACGTTGAAACCTTTGCAAATGTTGCATGGATTATGATTAACGGCGGCGAGGCGTTTGCCGCAATGGGTACCGAAAACAGCAAGGGCACCAAGGTTTTCGCACTCACAGGCAAAATCAAAAAAGGCGGTCTTGTTGAAATTCCCATGGGCAAAACCCTGCGTGACGTTATCTACGGAATCGGCGGCGGAATAAAGGATGACAAACCCTTCAAGGCTGTCCAGATGGGCGGACCTTCGGGCGGATGTATCCCCGCACATCTTCTTGATACGGTTATCGACTACAAGGCTCTTGCCGCAACGGGCGCAATCATGGGCTCGGGCGGTATGGTTGTTATGGACGAAAGCACCTGCATGGTAGGTATGGCTAAATTCTTCCTCGACTTCACCGCACTCGAATCCTGCGGAAAATGCGTACATTGCCGAATCGGCACCGCAAGAATGAAGGAAATTCTTACCCGTATCGTCAAGGGCGAAGGCAAAAATGGCGATATCGAGCTTCTCGAAGAGCTTTGCGAAGCAGTCAAAGACGGTGCACTCTGCGGTCTCGGTCAGACTGCTCCCAACCCCGTTTTAACAACAATCCGCTATTTCAGAGACGAATACGAAGCTCATATTAACGAAAAGAAATGTCCCGCCAAGGAATGTGTGGAGCTTCTCACATATTCAATCGACGCCGATAAATGCAAGGGCTGTACTCTCTGCGCAAAGAAATGCCCCGCAAAGGCAATCACGGGCGAAGTCAAAGCAGCTCATATCATTGATTCGGATATCTGCATCCGCTGCGGTCAGTGCGTAAATTCCTGCCGCTTCGGTGCAATTATTGTAGAATAAGGAGGCGATAAAATGGAACAGATTAAAATTATTATCGACGGCAAAGAAATAATCGGTAACAAGGGCGAAACCGTTCTCACTATCGCCGCCAAAAACGGTATTGAAATCCCTAATCTTTGCTATAACGGAAACCTTAAAATATACGGTGCCTGCGGTATCTGCGTTGTTGAGGCGGAGGGAATTCCCAAGCTTCTCAGAGCTTGTTCGGCTGTTGCAACCGACGGCATGGTTATCAGCACAAAATCACCCAGAGTAAAGAGAGCGAGAAATATCGCACTCGAGCTTATCATGAGCGACCACGAGGGCGACTGCGCAGGTCCCTGCCATCTCAACTGCCCCGCTCACACCGACATTCAGGGCTATCTCAAGCAGATTGCTCTCGGTAACGACAGTGAGGCCGTTAAAATCATCAAAGAAAAAATCTCAATTCCTGCTTCAATCGGCAGAGTTTGTCCCCACCCCTGCGAAACCCATTGCAGACGTGCGCTTGTTGAAGAACCCCTTTCAATCGCATTTCTCAAGGCTTTTGCGGCGGATAATGACCTCGCATCGGGCAATCCCTATGCTCCCGAAATTGCGGAGGCAACGGGCAAAAAGGTTGCAATTATCGGCGGCGGTCCCGCAGGTCTTAATGCGGCATATTATCTCCGCCTTGCGGGTCACGATGTTACAATTTACGAAGCTATGCCCGAAATGGGCGGTATGCTCCGCTACGGTATCCCCGAATACAGACTTCCCAAATCCGTTCTTGCAAGCGAGGTTGAGCTTATCGCAAAAACAGGCGTTGTTATGAAAAACAACGTTAAAATCGGCAAGGATATTTCTTTTGAAGAACTCAAAGCTTCAAATGATGCCGTTCTTATCGCTATCGGCGCATGGAAAGGAAGCGGAATCGGCTGCAAGGGCGAAGATCTTTCGGGCGTTCTCAGCGGTATTGATTTCCTGCGTGAAGTCAATATGGGCAATATCCCCGATGTTGGCAAGGCTGTTGCGGTTGTCGGCGGCGGTAACACTGCTATGGATGCCTGCCGTACAGCAGTAAGATGCGGTGCGGAAAATGTTTATGTTATCTACCGAAGAACAAGAGCAGAAGCTCCTGCAGAGGATATCGAAATCGAAGAAGCAATGGAAGAAGGCGTTAAGTTCCTTTTCCTCACAAATCCCGACGAAATCATCGGCGAAAACGGCAAGGTCAAGGCTGTTAAGCTTCAGATTATGGAACTCGGCGAACCCGATGCTTCGGGCAGACGCAAGCCCGTACCCGTTGAAGGCGAATTCAAGACCATTGAGGTTGACACCGTTATCGCCGCAATCGGTCAGAAATGTCTCCCCACGGGATTTGAAGAAATCAGCATGACAAAATGGGGAACAATCGTTGCGGATACCGTAACGGGTCTGACAAATATTGAGGGCGTTTTTGCTGCGGGCGATGCAACCAACAACGGTGCATCAATCGCAATCGATGCAATTGCAGAGGCAAACAAAGCCGCAAGAGCAATCGACGCTTATCT
>JAZSDF010000141.1:0-19051 GCA_045531035.1 Acutalibacteraceae bacterium
ATTCCCCGTGATGTGATTTATAACGGCTGTGTTGACCTTGAATTCGGTGAACCGATTATGGGTGTTATGTTCTGTGAATTCTGGATTACTCACGATTGATTATTGAAAAAACAGAAAAATATGATATAATTTTTGAAATGAAAGGATGATTTATCATGTGGTTAGTTATTAAATCCGTTATCTCACTTATCATTTCCGCTTTGCTTACGGTTTTTCCCGGAAGCGCATTTCTTGAAAGCTTTGATGCGCTTCAGCTTGCAGAGAAAAATGATAACTGCCTTCTCAATGCGGCGATTATGTCCGATATACATATCGATGTTGACTGGCCCATCGGTGAATGGGTATGGGCAAACGGTCTTAATGACCTTGAACGCTCCGTTGACCCCATTGATGCACTTATCGTGCCCGGAGACCTCACAAACTATGGTGACAGCGCATCGATGACAAGCTTTTTCAATATTATCGACGAAAGCAACTGCGCCGAAAACTGGGTTATCGCTATGGGTAACCATGATGTAGGCCATGTTGAGGATATCACTCAGGAAGAAGCAAGGCAGCATTTTATCAAAACCTTCAATGAGCTTAATCCCAACGGAGAAACCATTGAAAAAGCTTATTATAAGACAGATATTGAGGGCTACAGATTTGTTGTTCTCTGCGATGACGGCGACGACACATGGGACTGCCCCGACATGACACCCGAGCAGATTCAGTTCCTTGATGATTCTCTTGCGGAAGCTGCCGACAGAGGACTTCCGATGTTTGTTGTTTGCCACGTTCCCGTTGAAGGAGTAAACGGTCAGGATATCATTTATCCCGACGGCGGACTTGATGACAACAGCGATGCCGTTCAGGCTATCCTTGAAAAATATGAAAATGTGTTCTTTATCAGCGGCCATGTTCATACGGGCATCAACGGACCTCTTGTTGAAAATGCCTTCGGGTTCTCATGTGTTGAAACAATCAACGGTGTTAACTATATCAATCTTCCCACATATATGATTATCAACCGCTACGGTGTGCCTTGGGGCGGAATGGGCTTCCAGATGGAAGTTTATGAGGATGAGGTTCTTTTCAGAGCGAGAAACTACGGCTCCTCAAAATGGTATCCCGTATATGACCACGTTGTTCCTCTTGTACAAATTGAAGAACTTCACTGAAAAATGTGTTTAATACAAACGGTAAATAAAATATTTAAGAAATAAGAATAAGGAGTTGCCTCGAATGAAGAGGTAACTCCTTATTTCTATACTTGATATTTATCTCTTGCTTCTTTCAAGAAACTCATTATAAAGCTTCTCTTTGTATTCGTCCGTATATTCATAACTCCAGAGATTGAAAATCCCGTTGAAATCCTCAAAGGTTTCGTCGGGCAAAACCTTTGTCTGTCCGTAAACATAGGGCAGGGGAATTTCAACCGTGCCGTTTGATGCGATATAGTATTCTTTGGAAATATCCATTGCAACTCTGTTTGATTCCTGTCTGGGCAATTCTTCATAGAATTTAATTTCCGTTATGGGGAACAAAACACATTCCGCATCGGCAAGGCGGTAGAATTCGGGAGAAGTGCCCGAATGACCGTGGTGAGACATCTGAACAACATCGCATTTCAGATAATCGCCGTATCTGCCTACAAGCACCTTATCGCTTTCTGCAGAGCAGTCGCCGGGGAATAAAACTTTGCTTCCTTTTGCAAACATCATGATTGCACTTGAGGAATTGTTGAAATCCTCAAAAGAATTGGGATAAACATCTTCGTGAGTGCAAAGAGTAACAAATTCAAGATTGCGAACGAAGAAATGCTGACCCGTGTGAAGATTAATCTTCTTTATATCGGGATTTTCGTTCATAACTCTTTCAAAACGCAGAGCCATTCCGAGGTTACATTCGCCCCATAATTTATAATCTCTGTGGTATGCGTCGGGGAAATTGTAATAAACCGTTTCGATGTCAATTTCTTTTTTATGATATTCAATAATGTCAAGGAATTTTGCAATATGGTCCTCATGCGCATGGGATAAATACCAGCCTGCAACAACGGGCTTTTTACCGCCGTTTATTTTTGTCAGGAATTCTATTATTCTTATGTCATCATTTACAGAATACATATGTGCGCTGTCGACAACAAAAAAGCTGCCGTCAGAGCATCTGACTATGTAACACATTCCGCAGTCGATGAGAGCGTGGTCAACCTCAAACTGCCAGAGTGTTGTTTCGCAGAAATCACCCTTGTTTTCGGGAGCGGTGTTGTAACGCTCTTTTGACGGGTCTGCAACGATACGAAGCTTATTTTCATTTTCGCAGAAATAGATATGGAGCATCTTCTCTCTGAAAAATGTTTTGTGATAATTGCCTTTGACATCAAAAGTATCATAGAGCGAAAAATCGCAGTTTTCTGCCGCTGCACATTCTTTTTCGTAGTCATCTTTTGTGCAGTTATCGTAAATGAGCATATATGCTCCTCTTGCGCAGTAATATTCAATGGGATTTTCTTTTTCGGGCAGGGGAATACCCTTGAAAATTTCGTTCATTTCAATGCTCCCTTCGGAGATAATCTTGTTAAAAGAATACTACAATTTACCCGATAAAACAATACATTGAATTAAAATTCAAAAAATATTTATTGAACAGTAAATTGCAATATGATAAAATATATATCAAAGAAAACAGAAAGGGTGATGCATGAATGAAAAGAATAATTGCACTGATTTTATGCGTATTAATGTTTGCTTCGTGTTTTTCGGTCGGTGCATCCGCTCATGATGATAAAAATGACCCGATTGTTCTGATTTCGGGATTTATGTGTTCACCGCTTTATTACGGATACGGAACGGAAAACGAAGAAAAGCTCTGGGTACCCGAAGCCGGAAAAATAGCAGATACAATAGGCGATGATTTGTCGGGATTTCTCAGAACCTTTGCGGGTGCTTTGTTCGGAAAAACCGAGGAATTTGGTGAAACAGTAGGCGAACGTGCAAGTGTTTTGTTTGAAAAACTCCGCACAAATCCGGACGGAACTTCTATTTATGATGTTTCTCATTATCCCAACAATCCCGAAACCTCAAATATCGCATATATGCTTGAAAACGGGCTTGAAGAATATATGTATGAGGTGAATTTCTGCAAATATCTTGCAGAAAATTATAATCCATCGGAAATCTTCATGTTTCAGTATGATTCACGCCTTGATGCCATAACAAATTCACATCTGTTCAATGATTTTATTGAGGATATTAAAGAATATACGAATTCCGATAAAGTCAGAATTTTTTCGCTCAGCTTCGGCGGTCTTATTTCTTCAACATATATTTATCTTTACGGCGATTCGTCTGTCAGCAGATATATAACAAGTGTTCCCGCAATCGGAGGTACGGATATCCCCGATAAGATTCTGAGGGGCAATATTGATTTTCCGATAAACGATATTGCAACGTTTTTTGAAACCGTTCTTTCGGGCGAAGGCGACATTGCAAGATGGTTTGAAAAATCCGGATTTGACAGAATAAACGATATAATAGGCAACGCTTCCGACGGTATGATGAGTGCTCTGAAATACTGGGGAAGCATATGGTCGCTTTGTTCGGCTGATTTATATGATGAGCTCAAAGCTGATTTTCTTGATTCCGTTGAAAATGCATCTCTCATAGAAAAAACGGACAGAATTCATCATGAGATTATGCCTGCAATTCCGCAGCTGCTGAGGAATATGCAGAAAAACGGTATAGATGTAGCTGTTCTTTGTTCAACCGGCAGCAGTCTTGCACTCGGCGGAAATCATAACGGTGATATGGTTCTTCCTGCATATACGGTGAGCGGTGCAACCTGCGTGCCTCTCGGGATGAGATTTGCCGACGGTTACACCGGAGTTAAAACAACCTGCAAAAATTCCGCTCATAATCATATTTCTCCGTCAATGGAAATTGATGCTTCAAGTGCGTATCTTCCCGAAAACACATGGTTTGTTGACGGCCAGTATCACGGTCAATACTATTATGAAGAATACACCCGATCGCTTGTCACAAAGCTTTTGCTTACAGATGAAATAAAGGACATTTATTCAAATCCCGACTATCCGCAGTTTGAATATTCAAACCATGCATCGAGAAGTGTTCATGTCAGATTTGATAAAAGTCCGACGGGATATCTTTCTTCGGTTGACTCAAAACTCATTATTGAAAATCTTACAACCGACAGAAGCATAAAAATTTTTGCCATAAGTTCTGACGGAGTTAATCTTACATTTGACATTTCCGAAGTGGGAACAATAATAGCGGGCGAAACCGCCGAAATTCCGTTCAGCGGAGATGTTCCGAAGGTAGGTTCGGTTGCGGCAAAAATAACGGTAAGTTATATGGAAATCGGTTCTCTAAACCCCTTTTGTGTTTCGGATTTTGATATCATGATAAATAACGGCAAAGCAAACGGCGGTACAGGATATGTCAGAAAAGGATTTATAAGCAAAATGCAAAGCGATTTGCCCGAATGGCTTTATAAAATACTGTCGAGGCCGTTTTTCAGGCAGACTGCGGAGTTTATTCATAACACTGTTTCCGTTCTGTTCGACTGATTTGTGTATAATTTGTAAAATTCATTTTTGGGTATCAGAAACTATTGTGTTTTAATTCTAAAAGTGATAAAATAAATATAAACTCAATGAATTTGAGTAAAACTATAGAGGAGGAGAATTTATGGAATATGCAATGATGATTTTCTGGATTGTTCTGCTCGTAGTGCTTATCATCGTAGAGGCGGCAACAGCTCAGCTTGTAACGATATGGTTTGCCGCAGGTGCGGCGGCCGCATTGATTGCAGAGCTTTGCGGCTTACAGCAATGGCTCCAATGGGTGATTTTTATTGCCGTTTCCGCCATTGCACTTGTAGCTACCCGTCCTCTCGTACGAAAGGTTACGAACAAAACCGTTCAGCCCACCAATGCAGACCGATGTATCGGGCAGACTGCGGTTGTTACCGAAGATGTTGATAACATCGAGGGTAAGGGTCAGGTTCACGTCAACGGAATAACATGGACCGCACGTTCGTCAGACGGATCGGTGTTCAAAAAAGATGAACGAGTGATTGTTGAAAAAATCGATGGCGTGAAGCTTATTGTAAAAGCGCAGAATTAATCTCAAATAAATATGAATTCAGGAGGAATTGATTATGGAATTTTTAGGCGGATTTATTTTGATTTTACTCGCACTTTTTCTTATTTTGATTGTTGTTCTCAACATCAAAATTGTTCCGCAGTCAAAGGCGTATGTTATCGAAAGACTCGGAACATACAGCACAACCTGGCAGACGGGTCTTCATATGAAAATTCCGTTTATCGAGAGGATTGCAAAGCAGGTTTCACTCAAGGAACAGATTGTTGATTTCCCGCCCCAGCCTGTTATCACAAAGGATAACGTAACCATGCAGATTGACACGGTTGTTTTCTTTCAGATAACAGACCCCAAGCTTTTTGCTTACGGCGTCGAAAGACCTCTCTCTGCTATCGAAAACCTTACCGCAACAACTCTCCGTAACATCATCGGTGAAATGGAGCTTGACAATACTCTCACTTCGAGAGATGTTATCAACGCAAAAATCAGAGGTATTCTCGATGAAGCAACCGATCCCTGGGGCATCAAGGTTAACAGAGTTGAACTTAAAAACATCCTTCCTCCTAAGGAAATTCAGGACGCGATGGAAAAGCAGATGAAGGCAGAGCGTCAGCGCCGTGAATCAATCCTTACCGCAGAAGGCGAAAAGGCAAGTAAAATCCTTGTTGCCGAAGGTCAGAAGGAAAGCAAGATTCTTGCTGCGGAAGCTGATAAGCAGAGCGCAATTCTTGCTGCAGAAGCTATCAAAGAGGCGAAAATCAGAGAAGCTGAAGGTGAAGCAGAGGCTATTCTTAAGGTTGAGCAGGCAAGAGCACAGGCGATTGAGCTTATTAATCAGGCGGCTCCCGGTCAGGGCTATCTTACAATAAAGAGCCTTGAAGCATTTGAAGCCGCTGCGGACGGTCAGGCAACAAAGCTTATTATACCCAGCGATATTCAGGGTCTTGCAGGTCTTGCCGCAAGTGCAAAAGAGATAATTAAATAAATGAAAATCGGCAGTTTGTACGGTTGTGCAGGCTGCCTTTTTATTGTGCAATCTGTTACATTTGTCACATTGATATTTCCTTTTTTGTATGATAGAATATTATGTAATAACAGGTGAAAATCCCCACATATGAGAGGAGATTAATATGGGCAAAAAAATAATTGTTGCAGGTCTTGGTCACGGAGGCATAGCTGCCGCCGCAATTCTTGCGAGAGCTGGATTTGATGTTACCGTTTATGAACAGAAAAAAGAGGGTACTCTCGGTTATGACTGGACCGATATTTTTGCACCCGATGCACTTGCGGTTGCAGGGATGCCCATGCCTCCGAAGGATAAATTTGAATATAAAGAGGACATGACATTTTTCGGACCTTCGATGAAAACGGGTCTGCGTCAGCATGTTCCTCAGGAAAAGCTTGAAATAAAAATGGAGCGCAGAGATATTTATGCTCATTTCATCAAACATGCACTTGAATGTGGTGTCAAGATTGAATATGAACACAAGGTTCTCGGTCCTGTTGTTCTCGGAAACAGAGTTGTCGGCATCAGAACCGAAAAGGGCGATGTTTACGGCGACCTTATCATTGACTCATGCGGTATGAATTCACCCGTGAGAATGAATCTTCCCGAGGAATTCGGAATTGAAAAAGAAGTTGCAAGAAACGAAAAAATTACGATTTACAGAGCGTTTTTCAATAAAGCCTGCGATGAAGCTGTTGAAGCAAAGTTTAAGGTTATGCTTTTTGCCGGCGGAGAACTCGGCGTTAACTGGATTGCATCCGAAGACGACCATACAGACCTTCTCATGGGTCGCTTTGAAGATTTTACTCTTGAAGATGTTGAAAAATTCTCGGATTTTCTCCGTCAGACAAACCCCAGACTCGGCACGGAAATTATCCGAGGCGGTCAGTTTGTTGAAATTCCCGTTCGTCAGCCGCTTTCGGTTATGGTTGCTGACGGCTATGCCGCTATCGGTGACAGCGCATTTATGACAGTCCCTCTCATCGGTTCGGGTATTGCAAACTGCCTTAAGGCATCGAGAGTTCTTGCAAATGCGGTTATTGCTGATAAAAATCAGTCGTTTACCGCCGAAACCCTCTGGAAGTATCAGCAGGGATATTATAAAGAGCTCGGCGCGGGGCTTGCTCCTCTTGCCTGCGGAAAGCTTCTTCTTCTCAACCTCACTCCCGAAGAAGTGGATTACGTTATGGATAACGGTATTCTCAACGAAGATCTGATGACAATCGGTGCCGATTTCACGGGCCTCGGAAGTGTGAATATTGACCCGAGAGCACTTATTAATCAGGCAAAGCAGGTTTGTCAGGACCCCGAACTTCTCAAGAAGATTATTGCTTGCGGCGTCAGAATGGGTAAGGCTGTTGCTGCTTGCGCAATGATGCCCAAGAAATATAACGCAAAGAGAGTGCGTTCATGGGCAAAAGTTTATGAATTTGTGTATAAATAAAACAAAAAATTACCGCCGATGTTCATGTGAACATCGGCGGGTTTTCTGTTAAATTACACGGAATGTTTTAACCTCAAAGGGCTTGAGCATGAACTCAAATGCGTTGTCGCTGACGGAAATTTCTTCTTTATCCTCTTCAATCATGTTACATTCGTAAACCTTTGCAACGTCAAATCCGAGTTTGATTGAACGAAGACCCCTTCTCTGTTCTTCTTCAACAACACGGATGATATATCCTCTGCCGTCCTGAGCCTTTTTCACGCAGTCAATTGCAGCATTGTCGTCGAGGTCGAGAATGAATCTCTTTTCGCCGTCAATAACTCCGTTGGTTGCTTCCGCATTATAAACCGCAACGGGAGAAACATTGAATGTGATGGCCTGCTGAACGGTGTCAAATCTCCAGTCCTCTGCATGGGGATGGAAAGCATATTTAAAGGTGTTGATACCGTGGTCGCCTGTTCTGTCGGGGCAGGTGGGTGCACGCATGAGTGTTATTCTCATGTGGCTGTTGTGGATATCATAGCCGTATTTGCAGTCATTGATAATACTGCAGCCGTAACCGCCTTCGGAAAGGTCTGCCCATTTGTGCGCCGCAACCTCAAATCTTGTGAGGTCATAAAGGGTGTTCCAATGAGTGGGTCTCTTTGTTGCACCGTGAGCTATATCGTATGTTGCATCGGTGTCGATAACGGAAACATCAAAGCCTGCCTTAAGAACCTTGTCACTTTCGTGCCAGTCAACGGTTGTATCAAATACTACGCTTTCACCGTTCTGATAAAGGATAACATCCTGAGTGACGGTTGACTTGTTAAATGTGTATGTAACTCTGATAACGCCTCTGACAGCGTTGCTTTCAATAACTTCAATCTTGTCTGCCTTGAGTTCCCACATCTTCTTCTGATAGTTGAGTTCAAGGTTCCAAGCGGTTTCATGAACGCACTTGTCGAGTGAAATCGTAAGAATATTGCCTCTGCCGTCAAGAGCTTCTCTCTGATTGATGTTATCGTAAATGCTTGTAATGATACCGTTTTCATCAAGCTTGACAGTGAGATTTGCGTTTTCAAGCATTTCAGGAGTTGCTTCAACGGGTGAATAGATACATTCGCCTTCCTTGAGAACAAAGGTCTTGCAACTCATGGGCTCAATGCAATCGGGGATAAACATGAATTTGCCGTTGATGTATGCACAGGGGAGTGAAAGACCGTCTTTTGTTGCGGCATACATTCCCTCGGGAACACCTTCAACCTCAATAGCTTCATAGCACTTTGCGTTGGTAAGGTTCCAAACGGTAATGCTGTTTTTATCTGCCGTAACGGCACCTGAAAGAGCCTTGAGTGCACCGTTGTAGATATCTTCGCCGATTTTGTTCATAACGGCATAATCTCTGCGGCAATCCTCAAATACTTCGTGAATTGAAGAACCGGGAAGAATGTCGTGGAACTGGTTGGTCATGAGAATTCTCCAGCCCTTTTCAAGTTCTTCCTTCGGATATTCCTTGCCTAAAAGCTTCTCGGCAAATACGGAAAGCATTTCGCCTCTTGTGAAAAGATATTCGCCTTTGCGGTTGTTTTTCTTAACAAAAGCCTGGCTTGTGAATGTGCCTCTGTGGTTTTCGTAGAACATTTCGCCGTTCCAAACGGGAAGTTCATCCTCGTGACCCTTGAAGGTTTCAAAGAAATCATCTACATGACCTATTTCAGTCTTGGGAAGACCGGGGAAATTTTGGAGGCGTTTGCCTCTTTCAAGCATGTTTCTTGTGGGGCCGCCGCCGCCGTCACCGTAGCCGTACATACTCATGGAGGTGTTGAGCTCGTTTTTATTATTACATTCATTATCAACAGTCATGATTTCTTCAACGTTGTAATGGCAGTTATATGCGGGGCGCATAAGATGAGCATAAACTCTGTCGCCGTTATTACCCTGCCACATGAACATACTGTAGGGGAATTTTGTTGTGTCATTGTATGAAAGCTTCGATGTGATGAAATTCTGCATGCCGCAGCCGTTGATAATCTGGGGAAGTGCCCATGTGAAGCCGAAGCAGTCGGGAAGCCAGTATGTCTTTGATACCTTTCCGAATTCGTTCTTGAAGAATTCCGTGCCGTAAAGCACCTGTCTGATAAGTGCTTCGCCCGAAGCGATGTTTGTATCCGCCTCAACCCATACGTTGCCGCAGATATCCCACTGACCTGAAGCGACCTTTTCCTTAATCTTTTCATAGATTTCGGGATAGTGATCCTTCATCATCTGATAAAGAACAGCCTGACTCTGACCGAATGTCATTTCAGGATAAACATCCATAAGCGAGGTGACGTTCATGAATGTTCTTGCGCTCTTTCTGATGCTTTCCTGAATTCTCCAGAGCCATGCAACGTCGATATGGCTGTGACCTGTAAGAATAACCTTGCTCTGTGCGGACCAGTCAATGGAGGCTATCTTTGAAAGGTAATATTTTCTTGCTGCATGGATTGACTCTCTGACTCTTGCTTCGTCAAAATCGTAGTCAACCATGTGCATGCTGTCGTCAACAGCCGCATAAACCTTTGCGTGGATATGCTCGTCCTTTATATAGTCAAGTGCCTGGAACGCAACCTGAAGGTCGATATAATAACCCTCACATTCCTTGTCAACAACGAAAATGCAGGTTTCGCCGAAACGACATTCCGCATGCTTTGCACCGTCCATTGCGGCATCGCAGAAGCTCATTGAGTCAACGGTTGCTTCGATTTCAAACTCAAGAACTTCGCCTGCTTTATGAACACCGAGAGCAACTTCTGTTCTGTCGGGTATTGAGTCTCTTGAAGCACAGCCTGAAATATAATGACCGTTGCACTTGACAAGTGCTTCACCGCCGACTGCGAATTTCGCACGGATTTCAAGACCGTCCATTTCTTCAGGTACTGTAACGCTTGCCTTGAAGAAATGTGCAGAGTCATATCCTGCGTACCAAATATCTCCGCTCTTTATTTCACCCTTGAAATCATCCATTTCATAGCTGTCGCCGAGGAACATTCCTCGGGTGTAATCCCAGACGGGTATGTCTTTTTTGTAAAGGATGCAGTATTGCTTTAACTGTTTATACATATCATCCTTGAGTATATGCGGTTTTATGGTGTGCATATCAACACTCCTTTGCCCAATCTAAATATTAAAATAATAATATCACAAATATAGAATGAAATTCAATAAAAAAACCGCCGAAAAAACCGACGGTTTTTTGGTAATATTTACTTAGTGGGAAGCCCTTCCTTGTCATACATGCAGGCGGCTTCAAGCATGATTTCAATACCTGCTTCGATTGCTTCGGGAACAAGATTGTCTGCATTGTCAAGTCTCGTATGATAGTAACGGGGAGGAGTGGGGTCCATAGCGGCAAAGCCTGTTGCGGGGATACCCTTCTGAGTAAACGCTGCGGCATCGCAGGCACCGATATAGATTGATTCGAACTTAAGGTCATAGCCGCAGTTTTTACCTGCATCCTGAACAAGGTGTTTTGCACCCCAATGATGCTGAAGAGTACCGCTGAGGTCTCTGTCATAAACAGCCATTGTTTCAAGGTCGCGGAATGTGTCCGCACCGATAACGCAGGTTTCAACTTCCTTGAGCTCTTTTTCGTGAGCCTTAGCATATGCTTTTGCACCTCTGAGGCCTGCTTCTTCAGAACCCGAGCAGATAACAACAAGCTCTGTGTTTTCGAGTCTTGTGTCTGTGTCAGCCATAGCCTTTGCAACTGCCATACCAACGTAGCAGCCTGTAAGGTTGTCGTTTGCACCGGGAACGCTCTTTATGGGATTCTGGAAGAAAAGGAAACCGAGCTGGAAGGGGATGAATATACAGCCTACAACAAAGCCGAGAATCATGAGCCATCTGGGTTCGGCAGCTTCAAGAGCACCGTTTGTTCCTGCAAAAATAATGCCGATGATTGCAATGATAAGGTCTGCAACAAGACCGACAACGGCGGGAATGAGAACAAGCTTCATGCCGACACCGCCGAGGAGATAGTTGAGAGTCCATTCAAACTGGCTGTCTGCGTGACCAACGATGATAAAACGCTTTTTGAGTTCACCCTTGGGAGCTCTTTTGGCGATAACATTGTGGCTGGGATGACCTTTAAAAAGAGGGTCAACAAACTGCTTATACATTACGAATTCAAGAAGCAGAGGAATAAACCCGAGAATAACAAGAATGAGAGAAATAATCGGGGATGCAAATGCGTATGTAAAAACGCTCGCAACTGCACATGCAACTGTGAAAGGAATGAATCCCATGAATGCCTGACGGTGAACGGTGAATTCCTCAATCTGAACATCGTCGCAATAGTTTTCAAGGTCCTTTGCCATAAGCTTCTGAGCTTTGAGTTCTTCGGGGGAACCGGGCTTGCGGGGACCGATTTCATTGCATATTCTTGTGATGTTCTTTACTGCGTATTTGCCAAGCTTTTTGATATCAAAACTGCTGCTGTATTCGAGTGCTGTTTTCATGATATCCCTCCATTAATTACTTTTCTTTAATATGATATCACGCTAAAATCAAAAAATCAATATATTTTTGCAATTGTTACATATGTAACGGCATAAAAACCTGCACAACCGTGCAGGTAAAATTCATAAACTGTAAACTCCCGAACGCATAACGGCATATTCGGTGTCTTTGACTCTGAAATATTTGGAAACGGGTTCGTTGAAAATGCAGTAATCCGCAACATTGTAATTGTTAAAATCAATAGTTCTTATTTTATAAGAATTGGCATTGCATATAAACAATTTGTTATCGTGAACCGAAACGTCAACGGGATGGCAGAAAGCCTTTTCCTTCGGACTTCCTATGCGGAATTCAATTCTGTTGTGTTTTACGGAATAATTAATAATAGCGTTTGAATCGGGAACCGCAAACCATAAATCCATGCCGTTTGCAGCAGGTGAGCATGCGGGATTATCAAGATATTCAACCTTGTTTTCTCCGATGATTTCTCCGTTTGAGTCAACAATTTTCAATGTGCCGTCTGAATAGGAAGCGGCAACTGTGCTGCTTGATAATCCTATAATGCTGCAGGTGACAAAATCACCGAGAGCACGGGCAATGACTGCACCGTTTTCACCGAATTTTGCGTTTATGTATGTCAGAACGGGAATTTTTTCAAAAATATCTATTTCCTGATTATATATATAAAAAGCAACAGCCTCATCGCCGTCGGGAGTTTTTTCCTTGCAGGCATAAATAAAGCCTCTTTCAACAGGCAGTATATCAAGCAAATCAGCGTTAAAAAGCTTTTGCAACTTAGGTCCCTCCGAGGATATAATAATGGAATGAATTTTTACATAAATATCCCCGCCAAGCCGAATGCAGCCGATTGTAACCTGCTCTTATAGCAGGTGGGTGCCGCCCAATGCTTTCACGCTCCCTTCGTCCGCTTAAAAAAGCGGGAGGTCTGCAATCCGCCATCGGAGCAAGGCTCCCTATTATTGTTTGTTGGGTTACATATTGACTGCAAATTACCGCACAAGGCAGGGTGTTTTTATTTTTGCTTTATAAAACGGATTTTATTCTTCTTCAAAATCAAACATTTCGGAAAGTCTTTCCTCAAATGCCTGACCGACTTCGTTGAATTCTTCGTCATTTTCGATAGGGCAGAGATAGGTTTCACCGTTCTCTTCTTCAACCTTAAGAATGATGAGCTCGTTATCATCCTCTGTAATTTTGTCGGGATTTTCGGGCAGTGGAAGGAGAGCAACATATCTGCCTTTATCTGTTTCTATTCTGTCAAGTTCTTCGAAAACATGCTCTTTTCCTTCTTCGTCGACGATGCTGACGATATCGGGTGTATATTCTTCGTTATTCATTGATTTTATGTCCTTTCTGTGTCGGTGTTTATATTTTAACTCCATTTCGGTTGTTAGTCAATAGGAAATAACGATAAGTGAAAGTTATATAAAAAATATTAACATTTTTAATAAAAACTATTGACAATTCACAATAATCGTGGTATATTGTAGTCGAGGAAAGGAATAGGAGAAAAACAAACAGACCGATAAATATGAATGTTTTTTAGTGTTAATCGATGATAAAATTAAAATGGTCTGGCTCTCCTTGAATCCCTCTTGACCATAGATTGTAAGTCACAGGTCAAAAATTTGTCAAAGTGAATAAAAGAAAGGCGGCGATACCCGATGTACATTGCAGAACATCAGCTCGCAGCCGCAGAAACCGATGAATGATAAAAAGCGGAAATTAACGGAGAAATCAGTCAAAATAAATTAATTGATATTATGGAACCGATTAAGCCGCTAAGCATAACGAAATTAATTCGTTCGAAATCGGAATGTGGCTGTGAGCGGAAAAATTGAATATTGATTTATTTTGACCGTGCAGATATGTACGGTCTTAATTTTTTGTTGACAAAAGCCACAGGTGTTCTATAATTAAATTGCAAAGGATGTGATGAAAATGGTTGATATAATTAAAGATAAGCTTGCAGAACTCGGAGTTCCGTCAGTTCTTGAATATTGCGGAAAAAGAGTGAAAACCGTTGGAGAATGGGAAGAAAATGTCAGACCGAAAATTGAAGAAATTATGCTTGAATATGAATACGGTTATCTTCCCGATGCGCCCGAAAAGGTTGAGTTTAAAATAAAAAACACCGATGACAGATTCTGCGCCGGCAAGGCTGTTCATCTTGAACTTGAAATAACAAGCACCGCTTACGGTGAAAAGTTTACCTTTCCCGTGAACTATGTTTATCCGTCAAAGGGAGATAAAATCAAAACTTTCGTGCACATTAATTTCAGACCTAATATGCCCGATAAATATATGCCTTCGGAGGAAATTGTTGACAACGGGTTTGCTTGTGCATCATTCTGTTATCAGGATGTTACAAGTGATGACGGAGATTTCACAAACGGTTTTGCAGGATTGGTTTACAAGGGTTCTGAACGGACAGAAAACTCTCCCGGAAAAATTGCCATGTGGGCATGGGCTGCAATGAGGGTTATGGATTTTCTGCAGACCCGTGAAGAGGTTGATAAGGATAATATTTGCGTCTGCGGACATTCAAGACTCGGAAAAACAGCGCTGTTAACAGGTGCATTTGATAAACGTTTTGCGGTTGTTCATACAAATTGTTCGGGTTGCAGCGGAGATTCGCTCAACAGGGGAAAGCACCCCAAAAGCGAAAAAATCGGTGATATTCTTGACCGATTTGACTATTGGTTCTGCAAAAATTATGAGAATTTCAGAGGTAAGGACGATGAAACTCCGTTTGAACAGCATTTTCTTCACGCATTGATTGCACCCCGAAGAGTTCATGTTGCATCTGCCGAAAATGATATCTGGGCAGGCCCCGAAAGTCAGTTTTTATGTACTGCTGCGGCATCGGAGGTTTATGAACTGTACGGACAAAAAGGCTTTGTTTATGAAGAGAAAGATTTCCTTAAAGCAGGAACATACCTTAACGACGGAAGCATTGGTTTTTGTTACCGCAGCGGAAATCACTATTTCAGCCGTGATGACTGGCACGGACTTTTTGATTTTATGAATAAATAGCATTGTTGCAGACATCCGTGAATTTGCGGGTGTCTTTTTATTGTAAAATGCTTGCATTATTTTAATATAACTGTTATAATTATTCGATATTGAGATAATTATAAAGGATGATTATATTTTGAAACGTAAGAAGTGGATAGTTTCAAAAAGCAGCAAGGACATTGCGGCACAGATTGCTCAGGATCTGAGTGTTGACCCGTTTGCCGCATTGCTTGTTACTTCAAGAGGCTTCGACAATATAGATGAAATCAGCGACTTCCTCGATTATGAGGCGCCCCTCACTCTTTCGCCGCTTTCGTTTGCGGATATGAGCAAGGCGGCGTCAAGAATCAACAAAGCGATAGATAATTTCGAGCTTATTTGTGTTTTCGGCGATTACGATGCAGACGGCGTTACCGCAACGGCACTTCTTTATTCATATCTCGAAACAAGAGGTGCAAATGCAATCCGTTATATTCCCGACAGACTGACGGAAGGCTACGGACTTAATATCGGCGCAATCGAAGAGCTTGCCGACAGAGGAGTAAAGCTCATAGTAACGGTTGACAACGGCGTT
Source organism: Acutalibacteraceae bacterium (assembly GCA_045531035.1). Classification (GTDB taxonomy): domain Bacteria; phylum Bacillota; class Clostridia; order Oscillospirales; family Acutalibacteraceae; genus CAG-177. The sequence goes on from JAZSDF010000141.1 coordinate 15,648, forward strand.
TCTGCGATTGAAGAGGCGAAAAGAGCAAAAGAGCTCGGAATTGACCTCATTATCACAGACCACCATAAGGTCGGAGATGTGCTTCCCGATGCTTATGCGGTTGTAGACCCCCACAGACCGGACTGCCCGAGCACGTTCAAGGAAATGTCGGGTGTAGGTGTTGCTTTCAAACTTGTTTGTGCTCTCGAAGGAGATTTCGGAGATATACTCATCGAGGAATACGGCGATTTGGTTGCACTCGGTACAATCGGCGATGTTGTTACTCTTACGGGTGAAAACCGTGCAATGGTGCGCCGAGGATTGCGTATTCTTAACGACAGCCCCCGTCCCGGTATCAATGCCCTTATGGAATCCGCAAGCATTTCGGATAAGCTGTTTACTGCTTCAACGGCGGCTTTTACCGTTTGTCCGAGAATCAATGCGGCAGGAAGAATGGGCTCCGCAAACAAAGCACTTGAACTTCTTCTGTGTGACGACGATAAGATTTCAGAGCTTGTTGCTTATGAAATCCAAAAAATGAACCAGCTCAGACAAAACACCGAGAGCGAAGTTTATTTTGCTGCCGAACACATGATAAACGAGTCGGATATAATCAACGATAAAATCATTGTTGTTGATGGTGAAGGCTGGCATCAGGGCGTTATAGGAATAGTTGCAGCAAGAATAACCGAAAAATACGGCAGACCGAGTGTTGTTATTTCCCGTGACGGAGAAACCTCAAAGGGTTCATGCAGAAGTATTGAAGGCTTCTCGGTATACGATGCGATTGAATATGCTTCGGAGCATCTTGACCATTACGGCGGACACACTCTTGCTGCGGGTATCGGTCTTAAGTCCTCGGATATTGATGCTTTCCGCAAAAAGATAAATGAATACGCTCAGGATAAGGAAATGCCGTTTGCCGTTCAGAAAATAGACTGCAAGCTTCTTCCGAGTTCTATAAGCCTTGAAATGCTTGACTCAATGAGCCTTCTCGAACCCTTCGGCGCAGGAAATCCTCAGCCGTGCTTTGGACTTTTCGGCGTTCGCATTGAGGATATAGCATCCATTTCCGACGGAAGACATATCAGAATGATAGTTTCCAAAAACGGTGCAAGAACCGGCGTTGTTTATTTCGGAATGAGCGATAAGGTTTTTCCGTTTGAAAGAGGCGATACCGTTGACCTTGCTGTTAATCTTGATAAGAATGTTTATAACGGAGATACAAGAGTTTCGGTTATCGTAAGAGGAATAAGACATTCGGAAACAAACGAAGAAAAGGTTCTCTCTTCAATCAGGCTTTTTGATAAATTCTCAAGAAATGAAAAGCTTTCCCGTGAAGAGGCGGAAAAACTCCTTCCCGACAGACAGCTTCAGGTTGATGTATATAAGTGCATAAAGCATAAACCGCTTAAGGATAAATATTGCGAGGCTATATGCGTGCGTATCGGCGATGACGGAGAAAACCTCGCTAAAATTTCGGCGGCAATTGAAATAATGCTTGAAATGGGAATACTTGCAACGGATAAATTCACGGGAGCTGTATATGCACCCGACAATGCGCCCAAGGTAAATCTTGAGGACTCTGCGATAATGAAGAGAATCAGAAGCTTCATTAATTGATGAGGGATATTTATGAAAGATATTTTGAAATCCACCAACAGAACATTTGAAACTCCCGATGAGTGTATGCAGGAAATATTAAAGCTTGTCAAGGGTGACTGTACCGATGATGAAATCTGCCACATAAGAAAAGCATATAATATTGCGGCGCAGGCTCATAAGGACCAGAAGCGCCTTTCGGGCGAGCCGTATATTATGCATCCGCTCAGCGTTGCACTTATACTTGCAAGTCTCGGTATGGACGAAGCATCCATTGTTGCAGCGATTCTTCACGATACCGTTGAGGATACCGATATAACCAAAGAGGATGTTGCAAGAGAGTTCGGTGACACGGTTGCGGAGCTTGTTGAGGGCGTAACAAAAATCGGCAGGGTGCAGATACAGACGAAGACGGATGACGGTGAAAATGTGCGTATTCAGCTTCCCACAAAGGAAGAGCAGCAGGCGGAGAATATACGTAAGATGCTCATTGCCATGTCGAGAGATATCCGAGTTATCATCATCAAGCTTGCCGACAGACTTCACAATATGAGAACGCTTATGTTTAAGCCCGAGCAAAGACGCAGAGAGATTGCGAGAGAAACGAGTGAGATTTATGCTCCCATTGCTCACCGTCTCGGTATCCGTCCCATCAAGGAAGAGCTTGAGGACCTTGCAATCAGCTATCTTGACCCTGTTGCATATAACGAAATAGGTGAATCGCTCGAAAAACAGAGCAAGACCCGCAATGAGTTCCTTGCGGATATTCAGGCGAGAATCGAAGAAAGAGTAAAGAGCGTTGTTCCCAATGCGCAGGTAAGCGGACGACTCAAATCCGTTCACGGTATTTACCGTAAGATGTATATAGGCAACAAGAATTTTGATCAGATTTACGATATATATGCGGTTCGAATTATCGTCGATTCGGTAATCGACTGTTATAACTGTCTCGGTATAATTCACGATATGTTCAACTCCATACCGGGCAGATTCAAGGACTATATTTCAACTCCGAAGCCCAATATGTATCAGTCGCTCCATACAACCGTTCTCGGTAAAGAAGGTATTCCTTTTGAAGTTCAGATAAGAACATGGGATATGCACCACACCGCCGAATACGGTATTGCGGCGCACTGGAAATATAAACTCGGCATCAACGGCACGGTTAAATTTGAAGAGCGTCTTGCGTGGATAAGACAGCTTCTTGAAAGCCAAAGCGAAACCGAGGATGTTGAGGATATCGTCACAACAATCAAGAGCGACCTTGTTCCCGAAGAGGTGTTCGTGTTTACCCCGAAGGGTGACGTTTTCAGCCTCCCCTCGGGTGCAACGGTTGTTGACTTTGCATATGCCATACACTCTGCAGTCGGTAACAAGATGGTCGGCGCAAAGGTTGACGGCAGAATAGTTCCGCTTGACTATAATGTCAAAACGGGCGAAATTGTTGAGATTATGACTTCTTCACAGCAGGGTAAGGGTCCCAGCCGTGACTGGCTCAATATTGTCAAAACAAGTCAGGCGAGAAGCAAAATCAGACAGTGGTTCAAGAAAGAACGCAGGGATGAAAACATTATTGAGGGTAAATCGCAGGTTGAACGTGAGTTCAAGCGTAACTTCATTCGTCTTTCCGAAGCAGACTATAATGAGTTCATCATGAAGATTGCCGAAAGACAGCATTGCAAGAGCGTTGAAGATTTCTATGCCGCAATAGGCTACGGCGGTATTTCTCTCATGCGTCTTATGCCGAGAATTCGTGAGGACTACAGCAAGCTCAACAAAACGGAAGAACCGATTATCACCGTTGCTCCCGTCAAGAAAAAGAC